>DQIO01000260.1 GCA_020793555.1 Methanosarcinaceae archaeon
AGTAGGTTACAAGATACATTTTATTGTTGCTCTTGCAATAAGGGTATATACGAACGCTGATTCAACCTTAAATCTGCGTATATCTAATTCTCAAATTATATATCTAAATTATTTAGATCACCAATTTTTCCAACTAACATCAATCACGATTCGCCTGCACCACATACGTAGCAATAGAATTCAATATCAACCCTGTAAACATCCCGAACGACCCCAGCAACGTAAACATCATCGCAGCCATAGCCTTCCCGACCCAGAAACCCCCTCCAGTTTGATATCCATACAAAGTATGAAAACCCAAAATCATCCCAGCAAAGAACACCACTAATCCGGGCACACCAAAATACAACAATGGATGTTTGCGCTCAAGCTGGCACACAATAGAATTCAACACACCCAACCCATGAACAATAGGATTGAACGTGGAGCCGTCAACATCATAGCGGCAGGTGATCGAAACCTCCTTGATCCTGAAACCTGCTCCGGTAGCATCGGCGATCATCTCTGATTCAATGCCCATACCGGTATTGTTGAACTTGAAAGTATCAAATGTATTACTGGCAAAAGCGCGGAAGCCGCTTTGGGAATCGTTGATCTTGACATTGCTGTTGAGGTTAGTGGCAAAGGTTAAGACCTCCTGACCTATGCGGCGGTATGCCGGAACATCATTATGTCCTTCAAGGAAACGTGCGCCGTTGACAAGGTCAGCTTCATGCCACAGGATAGGATCGAGCAGGCTGGGGATCTCGTCAGGGTTGTGCTGGCCGTCGGCATCAAGGGTCACAAGGACTCTCACATCGTGTGTCAGGGCCCACATGAATGCTGTCTTAAGGGCTGCACCCTTGCCTGCATTCTTCTCGTGTACGATGACAGTTGCACCCATGAGTTCAGCGACACTGCCGGTAGCGTCATGGCTACCATCATCGATAACCAACACCTCATCTACGTGTGCCTTAGCACGCGCGATCATACTCCCAATGGCGACCTCTTCATTATATGCCGGAATCGCTGCAACTATCATAATTTATACTACCTGCTATAAAATCCATTTCACATATCATATTCCGAATTATATAAAAATGTATTGCATACATATAATTTATTGTATATACACATACAAATTTAGCAGTGATGGGGACGCGATCCAACACGTGATATTTTAGTGGAGTGTAACACTTTCACACAAAATGCAGTAGAGTTTTCTAAAACCGAATGTGGTTAAAAGCCAAAAAATCAGTCCTCTGCACGTGCAATCAATCAACTGATGAATCATGATAATATATTAACATTTTTAATAAAATACCACATCTTGAGAAATGTGTGCCAATCCGTGTTTAAACAGATATACTCTAACAAGGAAGTGTATATTGCTTAAGATTTTTCAGGGTTATACTTTTCAAGAAAAGACAATGATCTTGATATAGTCCGAAAATATTTTTTCAGACATGGATTTGTAGTTGCAAATGAAGTAGAGCATAGTTTAAGTCAACCATACAATGTCACCAGGTGAATTGAGACAAATGTTAAAAACAGCGCGGCACGTTCTCACATAATGAAATGTAAAACATATTTCAAGCGTACTCTTAAAGTCGTATGTTTGGTAGCAATGGAATATGCTGCCATTAAACTTATCGCACAACAAATCTTCACAAAAATATCCAAATAGATTAATATTTTAATAAATATTTAAACACCATGAACATGATCCGCGACACCAACATTCGCAATGAGATCAGCCATATTTACACAGGTTAAGTAGTACTTGTACTCAGCTGGACACTGGTCTCACTCGTGCATGAATTATTTCACTCAATAACTGCTGCCTTGCTTGGGTATCAGGTATCTTTCAATGAGATTGCACTAAACAGCGGTTCAATGATCGTAAAAGGAGAAATGATCCCCACACACATAGCTCTCGTAGCTATGAGTGGATTCATAGGACTCACAACATTTGGACTTGCACTCATATATATTTCAGAATACCAAACCCTTCACATGGCAGGCGTGATCTTCTTAAGCCGCGCATGGATCGACTCACCCCCATTGTATAACATGGACGGCGCCCTCTTTGCATAGTCTACCGCACCAATTTTCGCATGGATATTACTCCTATTGGAAATTACCACAAGCTAAAGCGCAATAATGCACGTGATAAAAGGAACGCCTGAAAAGATTAAATTGTGATCTTAATCGTTCGCAGCTCTACTGCAGTTGGGATAACGAGGATCAATGCAATAACATATCAAGCCTAATACATGAAGATACCTCAACAGCTTTTGCTGTGGGGAACTTCATCAAATATCAGCCGAACAGATTTAAAAATGAATGCCAGATCTTAGATAGGAAACCCCACAGTGAACCTGATAAATTCGGTTCAGTTGTCTGGAATTCTGTCGTGGGTTGTTCCACATCCGGTTCATATTCCACAGGCTGCCTTTCAGGAACACTCATGAATGCTTCTTCGTTACCTTCTTCACTGTCATTCAATTCAGCATTAAAATTGACATTTACGCGATTATTCCGACGGTTTGACGATGGAGGAGAAGGGGGGGTGCCAGAAGAGAGTGTGACATCACTCTGTCCAAAAGCAACTAAATTATCACCTGACTTATACACCCCAACAAGCAAAACATAATTCACTCTTCTCAACCCATCGGTGTCCAGCAATATAGATGTACTGTTACTGTCCGTTGTTTTAAAAGTAACAACGCCATCATTAGCACCAATTACATCATTTATTATATCTGTGGCATCAGCCGAATCAAAATTGGATGAACCGACACCTGAAACCTTAAAACCCTTAATAAGATCGGCACCATTCATTAGTAAATCTGTTCCGAGTTTAGTACCATTGGACTCAAGCATGATTGCCGCTTTGTATGCACTCTCGTGCACCAATATCGCCCCGTATGTATAACTGCCGACACTGGCATCCGTTAAACTCATTGAAACAATTACAGTACTATCAGGTGCGGCATTATTAGGTGCAGACATAATAGAATCATATTCAAGGACCTCAAATGCAGTGGCTGAAAGTATCGACAGGTCATTTGCACCCGGAAGATATGATGTGTTCTGAAGAATAATAATGACATAATCACCGGCATCAAGCTTACCAAAACTCATGCTCTTAAAATCGCCCTTATTATCAAGAAGTTTGTTTAGTGAAGTTGCATAAGATGAAGATCCGAGATTTCGGAAGTATGAACTATCACCCTTTGAAAGATCATCTACAGCGTTTTTAAGATTCGATGGTGATGTACGAATTAAATATACATCAACTCCTTTACCGGCAAAATAATTTGAACCATAAAAATCGATTACCAGATCATTTTTACCTGTAACATTGGTAAACATGGGGTGCTTGTCATATGGATATTCAACAATATAATCCGTATTGTTTTCCATATTAGCAGTAACACTAATGGTTTTACCATTTGAAACAAAAGTGGTGGAATTTATTCCATGATATCCAAAAGTGAGTGGGGAAGGAAGTTTTATAGATGTTCCACCTTTTAGGACTATCCAATTCCCTTCAGTTTCAGAATCTGTGTGACCCGCAAACGTTATATTTTCATTGTCGCCAATAGCAATATTAATAAAATATTCATCATTTATAGGCAAACCTGCCGCAGTCGATGTTAAAGCAAGTATTAACATTAACATTAACATTAACGGTAACATCAACATTTTTTTTTTCATTGAGTTCATTTATACCACCATCTTTCTTCAGATATACCACACAGAATTAATAATTATGATCGTTCCCCTATATTTTCTATTAATTTAAATGTACATTCTATTATTAGAAATACTTTTTGTACTAAAATTAATTATATTACATTCACTATTTTTATCACCATACATTCAATTAAATGTGCTCATATATGTGGGATATTCAAAAAATACGTCTTATTCTAAAAATTCCCCACAAAGCGATTACTGAAAATAATCCAATCCACACTTTACCGCTAATTACATTGTATGTCGTAGATATAACACCTTTTCCGGCCACCTGATCAGACATTGTATCAGTTGTTTTTGGTGTGATACGCATTGGTTCATCCGATAATGCCAGGTCGATATTTTCTTTGCCAACTATTGCAAACGGCGAGAATTTAGATGTGAACGTCTGGTAATATACTTCACCTTCATTTTCCCCTATCCACTCCGTAACAACCTGCTCCCATACATCAGATGAATCATCATAATGCATAAGTGTTATACTTTGTTTATCGATATTGTTATTGTCAATCCAGTCCTTATCTACCTTAAATGAGATCGTAGCATTTGCAATATTCCCATCAAAACCGGCAAATCCGATCAAAATATTAATATTCTTATATACTACACCAGGAGCAGGTTCCTTAGCCAATATAGAAGTGTCGTACAAAACTTCTACCAACATAGGAACAGATCCCACACTCTTAGTGCTTGTGAAATTAATAAACATAAGAGGATTTTCCGGTCCATAAAATTCACATATCGCCAGAGTATTGGCATACACTTTTATAGCAGAGGTCTCTTTCGCGACAATATTGTCTGCTTGCTCTTCAGATGCCCCGCCACCGCCACCGCCACCACTGGTATCGGCACCAACATCCGTATTGCCCGAAGAAGCGCGAAGTGTTATAGTTTTGGTGGAGCCTCCAACATTTATATTAAAATCTCCAATCGGTATACTACCTGTAGAATACCTGTACTCGAAATGTCCATCAGGACCAACATCAATCCCTTGCGTCGCTGATACTTTTAAACTGACAGAAGACACTCCGGTTTCAGCCAGACCTAGTATCTTGATATTGTGGGTACCGGTTGGAACATTTGACTGCGATATTGTCGCAGTGCCGGAAGAACCATCTTTACCTATGGTCAATGGCAATTTACAACCATACAACTTAACTTTCACATAGAGATCTTTAACACCAACCGCAGTCACCGCAAAATTTTTGGATCCATCCGGGATCTCAACGCTGCCAACCGTATATTCATATAACCCACCTATAGGTGTCACCACTTTTGTAAATGAAGCGATCGCATTAATCTCACTGGCAGCGGACTCTGTACCACAAATTGTAATCGTATCGCCCACAACCGGATTCTCGGGGGATATTTGCAGATCTGTCACAGTTGCACCAGCAAAAGGGATCAAGGCAAAAATAACAAGAAACAGGCACATGAATCTATACAACATAGTATCATTTATCGTACGATATGTAATATTTCGGTACGAATCATTCCTATTTAATACCGGATTTTTCATTCGACCACACTTTGAAATTATTGTAAGCTGCTAAATTTTGATCTACATATATCCTCTATTTAGGACGAATATAAAAATATAATTAGAATTTTAGTTTAAACGTATATCCCTACTTTATACATTAACCTATTCCTCTTAAAAGCAATTCCTAATAAGACCAACATGTATATATAATAATATGTAAGTGTGATAATGAAGAAAAAGGGATAATGAAAAATGCTAACTACAACAGTAATATCAAGTACTACAGCAAGTGCTATTGCACTTACTTCTGAAATTGGTTTGCCGGAAGGGGGATTACTTGCAACCATGGCACTCATTTTGTTACTTTCAGCTAAGGAAATTTTTTCTGCGTCCAAAAAATGGAACAGCGCGATAAATGCTTCCCTGAACATTGCAATAAACCCTTTACTCATCACATTTACACTAATAGTGATTTACAAAGTTGCCGAAATTATCTGATAAATTTTGGATACATTCATCTTATTGCTTTCTTTTTATCACGATTCCATTTTTCAATATTGGAATTGAATCAGATCTTTTTGGTATGAAAATACATTTTCATGCTCGTGGGTGTATTGGGGTCATGAATGTTTATTTCTAAAATATCAGATAACTTAGTAAACACTTATGTGCTATCCCACATCTTTTAAAAAAGTGAATTTTGATGAAAAAATATATCGCACACAGCGACCTACAAATCGCATCTGTATTAACATTATTAACTTTTATATTCGTCTTAGTTCCACCTCTTGAACAATTATTTATCAGGACCATCCTTGGTTTGATAATGGTCCTTTTTTTGCCTGGTTATGCACTTATCGCAGCACTTTTTATTGGAAAAGACGACCTTGATGCAATTGAGCGTATCGCACTGAGTTTCGGACTCAGCATTGCAGTAGTGCCACTGTTGGGACTTGGTTTGAATTACACACCATTTGGCATACGTCTTGTACCCATTATCATAACATTAAGTTTTTTTACAATTTCCATGCTCGCAATTGCATTCATAAGACGTGGAAGTTTACCAAAAGATGAACAATTTAGTGTTCCATTTCAAAAAATATATGCATCGATAAAACACGAAATTAATACAAAACCCGAATCAAAAATTGATCGAATTTTAACTATAATCTTAGTAATATCGATAATAGCCTCTGTATCCATGCTTGTTTACGTAGTCGTGACTCCGAAACAAGGCGAAAAATTCACAGAATTCTACATTCTTGGACCGGAAGGTATGGCAGACAACTATCCCACTAAACTTTTAATTGGGCACACAAGCAATGTCATTGTTGGAGTTGTAAACCATGAGTACGAAACTATAGACTACACCATTAAATTTATTTTAGCAAATGAAACCTTAAATTCACTGCAATTTCAACTTGGACACAACAGTACATGGGAGCAAAACATAGAATTCACACCTGAACATACAGGTAATGATTCAAAATTAAACATTTTCCTGTACAGAGATAACAATTTCACTGAATCATATCGTTCACTCCATCTATGGATAGATATCACTGAGGCAAACACCAATAAATCGTGAGATTATGGCATCAAATGATGAAACAAACCCTGTATCAGATAATATTCGATCTGATAAACTAAATCATTCGCAATCAAATAGGCGAAAAAAAAAGCAGGATAAAGGTAAAAATAGTGGAAACAATGCAAATCGTATTGGAACCATGGAATTTTTAAAAACCAATGTAAATAATTCCAAAAAATATAATATTACAATAGACTCTATTCAAAAAAGTTACATTTGGTTAAAACACAACAACGGAAAAACCAAATTAAACCTGGGATTTGCTGATGACAAGATTAATGAACTCCTCACTAAAAACAGTGAAAATGAAAAGAACGATATAAAAATTGAAAAAATCAATCGCTACAATAGTTCTTTAAACAAAAAGATAATTGCATTCCCACTCATATTAATTCTAATCGGTGAAATATTATTGTATAAAGGATATTTCGATCAAGCACTCTTAATCCATATATTCAATCTTCTCGTCCTCTCGTTTTCAACCATCATCATCCAGGATAAATTATTATCCAACACATTTCAAGCGCTATCTCTACTCCCCATACTCAGGATCTTGAACATGGCGATGCCAATCTTTTTTCATTCAACATTATACTGGTATCCATTCATGTATGGATGTATATTCATATCTGCAATCTACATAATTAAGCACCAAAAATTCACACGCGAACAAATAGGTCTGAATTTTGAAAAAATGCATATATATTTTCCAATTGCATTAATTGTTGGATTCATACTTGGTACCATGGAATTTCAAATATTACAAAACCCTGCTCTAATTGAAAATCTGGAATTTGAAAACATATTACTAATATCAATAATCATGACACTATTTGTAGGATTGGCAGAAGAATTAGCATTCAGGTCCATAATTCAAACAAGATTTGAACAAATATTCGGTACCACACAGGGTTTAATTATCACAGGTATAATGTTTGGCATAATGCACTCAGGTTATGGGACGATATATGAGATAATATTTACTTCATCTGCAGGCATATTGCTGGGATACATGTTCATTAAAACAAGAAGTCTCTTCCTGATATCGACAACACATGGATTCATCAACATATTTCTTTTTGGGATCTTACCATTTTACGACCTGATTTTCTTCAAATGATCTAAATAATGATCGCTCCCAAAAATCAAAAATAGAATCACTTTATAGACCTGTACTCAAACTCAAACCCAAGTTTGTTTAGTGCAAATATTGCCATTATCATCACACAAGAAATGAAGAAGATTGCCACAAAACATGCAACATTATAGTAAAAGAAATCAACTGATGAAAATTTCACATCTACAAATGAAAAAACACTAATTGTTTCATTGTATAACGGAAATAAATACGTCAATCCACCTTCTGCAATGTCATCCAACAACAAGTGCGAAAGAAACGCCGCTTCTGCAAAAACACCCAGGAATGCAGCCCTATCAATATCACGATATACAATATATCCTATGATCACTGCTGCCATGAATGCAAAATAACTAAAGAACAATGAATGTGTTGGAATTATCCAAAGCATGGTATGATGTAAATTACTATTCACAAAATAATTATAAACCGCAGGAATGTCGGGTAGTAATGAACTTACTCCACCCACAAGTATTAGCAACAAAATGTGCAAATTATCTTTCAATGTTAATGTATGATGAAGATTTGATCGAATTGTCGTATAAACTGCAACGGCAGAAAAACAATACATGAAAAACATAAAGTGTGCGAAGGGGTATGGCATAGTATTGTATACTTTGTTTAAAATATATAAATTAATTACTTCACTAATTTTCCCCTTCCTAAATATCTCACCTTATTTGTTTAGCTCATGCACAATTCTCGCCTGAGTACTTTTTCAAGTTATTCAAACCCATTTTTGCGCTGCAATTTCCAGTCGGCCAATAAAGGTGCAATATACTGATATTTTTCTGCACCATTTTCTGAGCGAAAACATCCAATTATTCACGGAAAAAAACAAAAAATCAAAAACCATGCTATTTCAATTTTCCAAACAAAACTTACTGATTTTTTAGGAGAAGGTTTAGCATTTATAAAAAAGAAAGTTAGAATACCATATAAAATCAAACCTGTGCTGCCACATAATAAGGATTATGTAGAAGGAGTATTACCGGTTAATCAAATACTCGCCATCCAGAACTACAAAAGTTTTAAAGGATACATCAGCAACATGTTTGTGTCAATTTCTAATATTACTGCTTTACTTACGGTATTGACTGCTTTTAAAGTGGGGAGATTAGACTTAATTAGATCTCCAAGTGCTTTTAGAAGTTTGTCAATCTAAGGGCTTGGAGGCAAATTTTAAGGATAAGGAGTATGTATAGGTGTTTGATGTGGTTTTAAAGGTATTTGGTGCAGTTTGTCATTGCCTCAGTTGAGAAATTTAAAGAGGAAAAATAATATGGATTCAAAAAGGGCACCTTACCATCACCCCACTATCTCATGCCGCTTTGGCATCAACACAACCAAAAGCACCGCCGAGAGCAACGCTGTTACCGCACCGTATACAAATGGAACCGATGAGCCAATAAATTCCCATAAAAGCCCAGCGATGATGCTTGCAAATATCATCATGATACCTGTTGCCGTATGGTATATCCCAAGAGCCGTGCCTCGCTTATCGTACGGCACAAGGTCTACCACATACGCTTTTCCCACACCATCAGTAAATGCTGCATAAACACCATATATCGCAAAAAGCGGCCAGACATATATGTTCGCCGGCATCAGTGCGAATCCAAGATATACTGCGGCAAAAATAAGGAAACCCCAAAACATAAGACTGCGCCGCCCGAGTTTATCAGATAACGTGCCTGCGGGATATGAAACAATCGCATTGGTAATGTTGTAGACAATATAGCAAAGCAGTACGGCAGTTACTGTGAATCCCACATCCGTTGCCCTTAATATGAGAAACACGTCGCTGGAATTGCCAAGTGCAAATATAACCGATATCAGCAGGAATACCTTGAAGTCCCTGCCGAATTGCGATATCTTAAATGATACTTTTTTATTGGGAACCTGCTTTCGTTCAGAGACAAAGAGTGCGATCAGTAGAATGCTGACAAGTGCAGGCAGGAATGCCAACATGAAGAGCAAACGATAGTTGTCGGCGGTCATATAGAGGATCAAGATCGCGAAAATGGGGCCAAGAACAGCACCAAAGGTATCCATTGTCCTGTGAAGTCCGAAGGATTTTCCCCTCTGCGCCAGAGGTGCTGAATCGGCTATAAGAGCATCACGTGCAGACGTTCGCACACCTTTGCCAAACCTGTCCAAAAAACGTGCCACAAGAACAAGCGGCCAGACGTATGCGAAAGCCATCAAAGGTTTTGAGATGGCAGATAAACTGTAACCAACAATGACAAAAGGTTTCCGTTTCCCTGTCCTGTCTGAATACCAACCTGACACGACCTTAAGAATACTTGCTGTACCCTCGGCGATCCCTTCAATAAGCCCTACGACATACATCGGCGCGCCCAGTACGGCTGTCAGGAATATAGGGATAACAGGATACAGCATCTCACTTGAAATGTCTGTGAACAGGCTTATAAGACCAAGTATAAACACGTTCTTTTTGATTCCAGGTATCAGGAAATCAGGTTCTTCCTCTAGTGGTTGTGTTTGCATATTCCCCATACCCATTTTTATTTGGTAGGTACATCGATGTAGTGGTCAGATAAATGCGTTGTCATCAACAATCATGTATTTTGAGTCAACCATTGTGAAGAATGCCTTTGTGATCAAGACAAAATTATTCCCAGTTGCCATTGTCCCCGAATATACATTTTACAGTGATAGTTTGCTTGGATGAGATTGTCGTTTTAGCCCGCAATTTTCATGCACTCAAGTCCCACTCGCGATATGTTTTCATCTTTATAAAAAGATTTTGTCAAACTTTGGCAGAATTAGACAATTTTAGCCCAATATCCACTCATATCTCCTCTTTATCTCACTCTTCTCACCACTTTTAGCACATTTTTAGAGAGCATGAGCTACCCACGACATTTGCAAATCTCTTAACATTAACAGTAATTGCAGTAATAATCGCTTGAATATTCAATTTTGGCAAGCCCCAAAATTTTGCCCTTGTCAACCCATGGAAACGTTTCATC
>DQIO01000259.1 GCA_020793555.1 Methanosarcinaceae archaeon
CATAACTCATAACTCATAACTCATAACTCATAACTCATAACTCATAACTCATAACTCATAACCCATAACCCATAACCCCAAATCCAACAATGCAATTCTCGTATCTGCAAATATGACGCCGCTTAAAAACCATTTTGTATTTTGTGTTCATGGTGTAGGAACGTGCCGCGCTTTTGCGCGGTCGCATCGTTTTTTGCATCTGTCTTGCCCTCTTCCGTCCCATGACACTTTGATGTTGACGCGACACTAGGATAGGCCGTACCATAATTAAAATATACATGCAATTGATTTGACTGCACCACAGCAATCCTGCAGGTAATTGCTGTCGTTCTTTTGCCGATATAGCGCATCAAAAAATGCAATATTCAAATAATGTTGAAAAATTGTATGTGGCAAAAATAGATGTTATGCTCCGATGGGGATTCGAACCCCAGTCGCAGGAGTGAGAGTCCTGCATGATTGGCCGTGCTACACTATCGGAGCATTATGAATCTCGCCTGACGGCACACCCAGAAGTAACTTAAGCATTATTAAACTTTCGTTTGACATGGCCTTGGGACAAAAATGCCGACACATAGCGGTTAGTTTTTGCGATAAATGTTCCAAAAAATGTCATTGCATATCGATTCCGAAAATATTTTTGTCCCAAGGCCGTTCGACACACATAAAAGTGGACAGGAGTCCACCTTATGCGAACATCCCGGCAGGAACATTTGCCTGTTCTTCATCGACTACAACTTTATCAAAGCCATCCTGAATATCCTGCATTGCGACACTATCGCCACGTCTTCGGATAACAAACATTCCCGCTTCCTTGATAATAATATTAAGGTCAGCGCCGCTAAGACCATCAGTAATCTTTGCGATCTTATCAAGATCGACATCATCTGCCAGATTCATCTTCGTTGTATGGATCTTCAATATCTCCAGACGCCCCTCATAATCAGGCAGGGGAATCTCGATCACACGATCAAACCTACCCGGACGCAAAAGTGCAGGATCAAGCAGATCGACCCTGTTTGTCGCAGCGATAATCTTCACATTTCCGGAAGTGTCAAAACCATCCATCTCTGACAAAAGCTGAAGCATGGTACGATTGACCTCTGCAGAACCGGTCGTACCGTCGTGGGTACGCATGCCACCCACAGCATCAATCTCATCAATAAAAAGAATAGAAGGAGCCTTATCCCTTGCCAGCTGGAACACATCCTTAACAAGTCGTGCACCCTCACCAACAAACTTCTGTACAAGATCCGAGCCGGACATTCTAATAAACGTCGCACTCGCCTCAGATGCCACAGCCTTTCCAATAAGTGTTTTTCCGGTACCTGGCGGACCATAGAGCAAAACGCCGGATGGAGGCTCAATACCCACATTCTCAAACAGCTCCGGCTCGGTCAGTGGCAACTCCACAGATTCCACGACTTCCTTGATAACATCCTCAAGACCACCTATCATATCATAATTCACACCGGGTGAACGAATAACTTCCATCACCTGGGCACGCACATCCGCAGCCCTGCTGATGACTGAAATAATAGAGAATGCCGCATTCACACAAACACGCATACCAGCTTCTACCTCACCCTCAAATTCAGGCGGGATCTGGGTCATAACTTCCTGGTTATTACCGTGTTGCCTAATAAGTGCCAGATCATCTTCAACCTCCAGCACACTCGCAATAAACAACGGCGGATTGGTCAACTTCTCCAATTGCTGTTTAAGATTATTTGCTTCCTGCAAATAATTGTTCGCGACCATACTCGCCTCAAGGAGTTTTGCCCTCATAGCTTCATTTTGTATCCTGAGAGTTTCAACCTCATTTTCCAGAACATGAACATTCGTATGATCAACACTGACCGAATCCGCACTGGATTTCGCATTCGGGATAATTGTTTCAATAGGTGATTCTGCACTAACATCAGACATGGGCAATATTATGGGATACATCTATTATAAAACCAACCACTGAGTCTAAAATTGGCACGACTTTTTTAGCACATGCTCGTTCACCTACAAACAAAATAGTAATTAGGATAAATGTATTTGCCACAAACAAATGCTAAAAAAAGCTTTATTTCATATATTACAGGATAATAACAGTATTCAACTGAAAACACAAACCCCCTTGTTTCAACTGGAGATTTAGAGAGCTGTTCACCATAAATATAAATACACAAAATTTAATAGTACAAATGTTGAAAAGCCGCCATACAATAATATACAAAAAAACAAGCAATGATTTTGCTTTGATTTTGCTTAAATCATATGCCGACACGAATTAAACACAACGCTTATATATTATATGCAACATTTGTTAAATTGTAAATCGTATAACAATTGGATGTGTTGATTGTGAATACAATCAAACATGTTAACAATTATACAAAACAGCAAAAACCATAATCTGAGGGGATGAATGGTTTGCAAATCCACCTTTTTGAGGGAATAGGTGGATTTGTAAAAAGAGGCAAAAAGATGAAGGTACGGATTGAGATCTTTGAAGACGATAGTACGGAAAAGATAACCTTCCAGTTCAATGGAAAATATTATAAGAAGTACGTGACTAATTTTATAAATTCTATTGATGACACGAAACCTCCATCAACCGTACCTTCATCTGAAATGCCCACGCTGCAACCGATTCAACAGCCGGTCCAACAGCTGGTCCAACAGCTGGTCCAACAGCCGGTCCAACAGCCGGTCCAACAGCCGGTCCAACAGCCGGTCCAACAGCCGGTCCAACAGCCGGTCCAACAACCAATTCAACAACAGGTCCAACAGCCGGTCCAACAACCAATTCAACAACAGGTCCAACAGCCGATTCAACAACCGATTCAACAACCGGTTCAACAGCCGGTCCAACAGCCTGTTCAACAACCAATTCAACAGCCTGTTCAACAACCAATTCAACAACCAACCTTACAGCCACCAATGCAGCAGCAACTTCAACCGCATCAGGTGCCCACAAACCCACAATTACAATATTATCCATACCAGGCCATACAACAGCCGGTTTATTATTATCCACAGCCTGTTCAGTATCAACCCCAAACCCCACCACTGGTAAACAACCAACCATTTCAACAGGTGGTCTTTCCTAATAATCAGCCACCACAACCGCAGCAATATGCTGCCCAACCGGTGGCCACATTACAACCACAAGCACAGACACGCAGACCACATGTTCCATTACGGGACAAGATCAACGATACAACAATAACAATAAGCGAACGTCTGGAACTGTTCTTAAAATACGAATATCCACATGTATGGTTCACATCCCAGGAAATCCAGGGACACTATGAACGAGTATACGGATTCATAAAATTGAGCACAGTTTCCACATACTTATCACGCATGTACCGCAAAAACCTGCTCCAAAGACGTGGAAACCGTACACAGCGCGAGTATATGTACATCTCCGATGAACCCGAAATGCCCCATGCCGATGGCATAACCTCCCATGAGGCCACAAGAATTATGCAATAATTCTATTCATGTACCAAAACACATTCATTTTTTGTATTTGTTTAGCTGGTTTCGATAACTCACTTTCCGAATCATTTGTTTTCTAATTTAGAAAACCACAATCACAAGTGAATGTGTAATCATGTAGACACGAGATAAACATGCGCCCTTATATACAATGAAATGACAACCATTCCGCAAGAATATGTTTATAGGCATTCACAAACATATTCACACATACAATGCGCTCCTTCAAACTTGTATCAGACTATAAACCAAAAGGCGATCAGCCAAAAGCAATCTTAAAGCTCACAGACGGAGTGCTGAAAAAGCAAAAGCATCAGACATTATTGGGAGTGACAGGTTCCGGTAAGACGTTCACAGTCGCAAATGTAATCCAAAACGTGCAAAAGCCCACACTTGTGATCGCACACAACAAAACACTTGCAGCCCAGCTATATTCCGAATTTCGTGATTTCTTTCCCGATAATGCTGTCGAGTATTTTGTCAGCTACTATGATTACTACCAACCTGAAGCATACATCCCAACAACAGACACATATATTGAAAAAGATGCGAGTATCAATGACGAGATCAGCAAACTGCGACTTTCCACAACAAAATCACTTATCGAGCGCAGGGATGTGATTGTAGTTGCAAGCGTTTCCTGCATATACGGACTCGGCTCTCCTGAAGAATGGCAGGAAATGGCAGTTATCCTCACATCAGGCGAAGAAATAAACAAGAACCAGCTTTTTACCAGCCTGATAAATATCCAGTACGAACGAAACAGTGTAGATTTCAAACAAGGCACGTTTCGTTCACGCGGAGACACAATTGAGATATATCCCGCACAAGAAGATCACGGCATTCGTATCGAACTTTTTGGAGATGAGATCGACAGGATAGTTTATTTTGACCCTGTAACAGGTAAAGTGCTTGAAGCAATCGAACATGGTGAAAAACTTGTGATATATCCTGCCAAACATTTTGTCATGCCTGCGGAGCGTATAGAACAGGCAATACAATACATCGAGGCAGAACTTGAAGTGGAATCTGTCAAACTGAATAAAGAGAACAAACTCCTCGAAGCCCAGCGGCTCACCCAACGCACAAAATTCGACATTGAAATGATGCGCGAGATCGGATACTGTTCCGGTATTGAAAACTATTCCCGCCATTTTGACGGTCGAAAACCCGGGGAACCCCCATACAGTTTAATTGATTTTTTTCCCAACGATTACCTAACGATAATAGACGAATCCCATGCCACCATTCCACAGATACGTGGCATGCACAATGGCGACCGTGCCAGAAAGGATGCGCTCGTAAGCAACGGGTTCCGCATGCCGTCAGCATACGATAACCGCCCCTTGCGCTACGATGAGTTTGAAAAGCGCATAAATCAGGCAATATATGTCTCTGCCACGCCTGCAGAATATGAACTTGAAAAAAGCAAAAATATTGTAGAGCAGATCATCCGCCCGACAGGTCTTGTTGACCCTGAAATTTTCGTAAGACCTGCAGAGAACCAGATCGATGACTTGATCGGAGAAATTAAAAAAGTCACTGAACAGGGTTTCCGAACTCTTGTTACAACACTAACAAAACGCATGGCAGAAGACCTGACCGAATATCTTTTGGAAATGGGCATAAAAGTCAGGTACATGCATTCGGACATCAACACCATTGAACGTACACAGATCGTGAGAGGGCTACGAAAGCATGAGTTCGATGTTCTTGTAGGCATCAACCTTTTGCGCGAGGGACTGGACATCCCGGAAGTCGCACTTGTTACAATCCTTGATGCAGACAAGGAAGGGTTCCTGCGCTCTGAGCGTTCACTTATCCAGACCATAGGCAGAGCATCCAGAAATGCGAAAGGACGTGTGATATTGTATGCCAATAACATGACAGGTTCGATGGAACGTGCCATAATGGAAACTGATCGGCGGCGCAATATCCAGAAAAATTATAATAAAGAGCATGGCATTGTTCCACAAACGATCCAAAAAGACATCCAGAAGGAACTTGTCAAGATGGGTGCAAGAGCAGGTGAGAAGGCATCAGGCATAATGATGATCGCAGAAGATATGTCGGGAATGGAAATTGCGAATATTATCATCGACCTTGAGGCTGATATGCATATGGCTGCCAAGAATCTTGAATTTGAGATGGCAGCCCAGCTCCGCGATAAGATCAAGGAACTTCGAACGAGTTACAAATTGTGATTGTGATGCTTTTAGATATTTATTTCCTGTGGGACTGCATCATGAATCTCATTCTGTCCATTTCATCCACATTAGACTCCCGTATTGCGCGCCCTGTATGATATAAAAACACGTCGTCAAGAGTTGGTTTCCTTAAGTTTACGGATTCGATCTGGATGTCCTCTTTTGTGGCGGCATTGAGAACCTGAGGTATGGCGCGCTCGCCTGATGTTGCAGTTATCCTGATAGTGCTGCCCGAAAGAGAGATATCGGTCACAAGCTCAAGTTCTTTGCAAACTTTTAGCAATTGTGCCGCAGAGTCTTCTGTTGCGGTTGCGAGCGTGATTATGTCGCCGCCAAGTTCTGCTTTAAGTTCTGTGGGCGTGGCGAGTGTTGCAATCTTGCCGTGGTCGATTATTGCAATTCTCCCACAAAGGCTGTCAGCCTCTTCCATGTAATGAGTCGTGAGCACCATTGTGATCTTCTTTTCCTGATTCAATCGCTTGATGTAGTCCCAGATATGATTTCGGGTCTGTGGGTCAAGCCCAAGTGTAGGTTCATCCAAAAAAAGAAGATTCGGGTGGTGCATGAGCCCTCTGGCGATCTCAAGGCGGCGCATCATACCGCCCGAGTAGGTCTTTACGATCTCATCGGCACGCTCGGGGAGTTCGACAAGTTCAAGGACTTCCATTATCCGCTCACGGCGCAGGTTCTTGGACATGCCGTACAGCCGCCCGTGCAGGTCAAGGTTCTCCCGTCCTGTGAGCTTGTCATCAAGTGTGTTGCCCTGAAACACCACACCAATTGACCTGCGCACTTTGGTGGGATCGGACGATATATCAGAACCCCACACAATAGCAACACCTGATGTTGGTTTAAGCATTGTGGAGAGCATGTTGATAATTGTAGTCTTGCCGGCTCCGTTGGGACCAAGAAGTCCGAACAACTCCCCTTTTTCGACGGTGAGGCTGACATCGTCTACAGCAGTCAATCCGTTGAACTTCTTTGTGAGGTTTTGCATGTCTATGGCGTATTCCGTCATTTTTGCCCTCTGGTACTTGGTGCTTTTGATGCATTCTGAATAAATGGTTGTAACGGCACTGTCCCATTTTCCAGTTATTTTTAAGACGCTGATTCACGCAGATTTACGCTGATTTAAGGTTGCATCTGCGTTAATCAGCGTAAATCTGCGTCTAATATAATTGTTGAAATCACTGGATTTTGGAATTGTGCCGGTTGTAACAAAGAAGATGAAACACAGAGGACATTATGAGTTTTTGATTATCCCCGTGTCCCCTGTGTGTTCCCTAACCGCTCCGGAACAAAATAAAAAGCATCTGCACCTATTTATAGCAATTTATTATCCGGCGTGTGATATATAATTTTTTCACGCTATACGATTGATTTTATTTACGGGAATATGATCCCGGATGCAATGTTCGTTATCCCTCTCGGCCTACTTTTATTGCAGGCTACAAGATACATTTATGCTGTTCTTGCAATAAGGGGCATATACGAACACATCGAAACAGCTTTGTGTAGAAAGTACGACTTGTGTATAAAGTCGCAATTCTGTATAAAAAGTCGAAATGTATTTTTACTCAATTCCAATCACACTCTCTTTAATTTTATCTAACTCATTATTGATGATATATTTTATATCTTCAATTTTACGATATTTTTCGGCAATTTGTTTTTGAGCTTCAATGTCAAATTCTCCCTTTTTATTTATCGGAATGTTTATACTGATTCCATAATTGTTTATTTTATTAAAATACAATTTAGATTGATAATCGGCATCGGTTTTATGTATTTCCTCTCTTAGTTTGTAAAGTAAATATTCTAAATCAATATTCTTCACTTTTGGTTTAAAGGAGGCAACGACATCAATAAAAGAATATTTAACGTCATTTTTTAAAAAACAGTATCCTACACTTCCATCTAAATTAAACAATATTGATGGTTCGTTTAAAAGAGTAAGATTATTCTCCATGATGTATTTTTCTGAAATATGTCCCAAAACACTGTTTTCAGACTTTGATGATGAATAAACAGGTATGTTTCCTTTGTTTCTATAAATGGTTTCTTTTGTAATCCTTTTACCACGCATCAAACAAAAAATATTTTCATCTGTTACAGCGCAGTTTATGAAATTATAATTTGACAATTCAATTTCTACAATCAACTTATTAATTTGTTTTTTAAATACACCAACTCTTTCCTTTAGTTCATTAATACATTCATATTTTTCAATAATTTCTTGTTGCTTTTCAATATCAATGGCATCATTATTATTGAATGGAATTTGTACTGTTACTTTTCCCATATTTTTAAGTGATGCCCTTAATTCTCTATCAAATCCGTACTTATGTTTCACATTCTCAAGTTGTATCATTAAGTATTCAGGAAGAATTTTATTTTTTAGTATTCTAATTGTGCCACAGTGATCAGTGGAAACAAATGGATTGTTTTTTTGAATTGTATTAAAAACAAAATCGCCATCAATACCCCATAAAACAAAATTGTTTTCAAAATTTTGGATGTTGCTTTGATTATGATATCCAACTGGAATTTTTACATTTGCACTATAAATAGGAATATTACCAGATATGTTAATTATATCTTTTTTCAAAATACGCTTGCCTATAAACAAGTCGAAGTATTTATTATCAGACAGTTTTATATCTTTAAAATTGTTTGTAATCTTTTTTTTTTCAGATACTTCTTTTAAAAGGTTTGAATACCCGCTTAAAGTGTCTGAGATGTCAGCTACCAATTCACTGAAAGCGTTGATATCAACAACAGTATCTTCTTCAAGTATTCCCAATTCAATTTGTTCTTCTTTCGTCCACCATCTGTCAATAGACCAGTGGTTATCAGGTTTAAATTTTTGAATTGGTTGCATTTTACAACGTTTGTCTGTGTTTATTTTAACAAATTCTTGTTTGTTGCCTTTGAAAAATGAATAAAGTGTAACGGCTTCTGTTAAATCATCTTGTGGAATATCAAAACGATATACATCTCTACTTTCTCCAATTTCACTTACCAAATAAGTAAAAACAGGATCGGTTTGTATATCACTTTTGTCTACTTTTTTAGTGATACAGAGAATGTACGTTTTCTTTGGTGTGGTGAAAAATGTTTTCAATGGTAATGAAATAACGCCATCAATATAACATTCATCAGTTAGAAACTTACGCAGGTTTTTATCATTTTGACGATTAAATATACCATCTGGAACCACTATGAATGCTTTTCCGTTAGGTTTTAAGGCTCTGATAATCCACTCCATAAACAGCCCTTCTACCCCAAGTGCATTTATTTTGTAGTAGGCTACGAGTTCACCATCTTTTTTTATTTCGTCTTTAAGATTACTACTTCCACTTGTGACGTATGGTGGATTTGTAAGGATTAAATCATATTCATCTTCAACGGTTTCGGATAGCGTCCCAAGTATTGAATTTGTTTTCAATGTGAAACTTTCGTTGAATAATTTAGCAAACTGTGGGCAAAGACCCGGATTATTTTTTATCAAATCTGAAAAATATATAAGCATATTGGCTTTTGCCAGTATGATTGTTTTTTGTTCATCTTTATCAAATCCTTTATCGAATCCCCGAATCGTAATTTTAGGATGAATTACTTTTCCATCAATGTCATAAAAATGGTCCAACTTTGTTGCGATTGGTTCTAATAAAAATTTACCGACACCACACGCTGGATCACATATTTTTATTCCTTCTTTGATTTCGTCTTTAGCCATTTTTGTTATAGCTCTGACAACTTTTAAAGGTGTGAAGAATTGCCCCCAATTTTTTTTACTTATACTTTCTTTCAAGAAACTCTCGAATAGTTTACTTTTAAAATCGTAGTCAATATTTTCTAATTTTCCGTAATCGTGAAATTTAAGTAGAACCTTCTTAAACACTGTGCTGTATCCTTTTACCGCTTTCTGATTTTTGCTTACGAATATTGTTCCATTGATTATAGTTGTACCATCAATTGGATTAAAAGGGAAAAGTTCTTTGATTTTTGGTCGAATATTTGATGCATATAGGTCTAATATCTCATCAGACGTGTTAGTTTCAAATCCTTCAATTAAATGATTAAAACTAGAATAGTCTTTTAAAACCCCTAAATCGCTTAAATATTTAAAAATGAATACTTCTACAAATGTATAAAGACAATTTTCAGGTGTTGCTCCACTAACAGACCAAATATCTTGCCATATACTTTTGGCTAAATCAGTCGGATTGACAAATTGTATTGGTTTTAGATTATTTGTTATTTCATTAATAGAGTAGTTAATTTTTTCGATTAAATTGACAATCCCTTCGTCTTTTGGATCGAAATTTGTTTTTATTTCTTTACCATATTCATCTTTAATTTCAATACCAGTTAATGCATTTACCCAAATTGATTCTTGTGTGTCTGTCGCAATAATTATTTTTGCCCCTATTTTTCTTGCGACTTCAATTTCCTGTTGTATTGCTTTGTCTTTTTGTTCTTTGGTTTTAAATTGCGTGGGTTTTTTGTATTCTATTATTGCAATTACATTTTTCTGCTGTACAATGATTGCATCCACTTTTTTCTTTTCGATGTTGCCATAATCTAAATTGCGAATAATGCCATATTCTTTAAGAGCCTTGATCGTAGTAGAACCAATATTGTAAAAGTCCCATTGGCCTATTTTGTCAGGGGTTTTGTGTAGCCCTCTTTGTAATAATTCTTCGCTCATACTACCTTCATATCTAACTTATTAGAATATATAATGTTTTTATTGATATATTCGATCCAAGTGGTGTGAAAGTGTTTGAACCAAACAAAAACAAAAATTTTCTTAATGTTCTCAACCACCAATAAATAAACATCCCTTTCTTTGAAATTTACATGCTATTTTGTCCACATTCAATCATTATATTATTTTCGATTTTATCACCACCTATATGTTCAATTTTAATTTCTGTGTAGAAAGTCTGGAGTCTGTGTATAAAGTCGGTCAATAATCCGACTTTCTACACAAAGCCCATCGAAACAATAATTATATCACTCTTAAGTAGTATCCAACCAGACAAGTTAATCAAATTTGAATTCAATCGCAACCTTAAACTTAAACTTAAACTCACAACCAACCATTATTATCAATTTACACATAAGGAC
>DQIO01000258.1 GCA_020793555.1 Methanosarcinaceae archaeon
TTGTGATTGCGTCATACTCACTTTCAATGCTGGATATGGTAGCAGCCCTTTCAAAGATGGATAAGGTTGCAAGACAGAGCGTTCACCTGTTCACTTTTACTGGGGATCGTATGTGGGATTACACCGAACTCTGGCCAAAATTATACGGCGAGAAATATCAAGCAGGGCCTGATTACATCTATCTCTACAATATCCTCTATCAAATCGGCATCCGGGCGGATGTTGAAATATCAACTACCGAACATAAGCAGCGTTTTTCAAATCTGGAAGAGGCTGTTGAACAGTGGAAGGAGAGCCTTGATATATCGACACCGGAGGCAGAGGATGTGATAAGATCACATCTAACTGCGAAGTTGATCAGGGAAGATGGATCACTATGGTCAAAGAATACGATGAAAGCGGTATCGATATGCTGGAGGAAAGATACTGAACATTAGTTGAGAATTTAAGGAGCGTGAATGACAATGGAAATTGAAATGAAAAATATCCAGGAAGCTGAAGGTCTTGAGACTCCGGAGGGTTTGATGAAACCATTAATATTCGGCGAGAGGCTGGGAGTCATACATCTTGAGATACCGGCAGGTCTTGAGGTCTCACCACATGCCCACACTACAGAAGGTGTTTTATATTGTCTATGCGGCGAGCTGGATGTGATATCAGAAGATGAGACTCTGACCCTGAGCAGCGAAACTGCAATGCTGGTGCCGCCAAATACAGAAATTGGTATCAAAAACCGGTCAAACACACCAGTAAATGCACTATTGATTTCATCTCCACCACCTGTAAAATCGGTTGAAGAACTCAAAGACCTTTTGAAGTCACATGAGTAGAAAATCACGGAGTTGATACTGCATGACAGGGAACTGTTTTTTCCTTGTTTTGGTCATAACTGCGATCTTATTGGGCAGTGTGCCAGCATCGGCATCGGAGGAATATGCACTTGGTATATTCGGGAATGCGAATGGGGATGACACCGTAGACATGCAGGATTTGGAATGCATCGAATCCATTATTTTGGGACTTGATGATCAAACACAATTTGCAGATGCGAAGTACGACGGTGAGATCGATATTTTTGATGTGACGCAGACCGAACTCACCATTCTTGGAAAAGAGAAAAAACTTACTTTCATAGATTCCAGAGGGGAAGCCGTGACGGTCAACAAGCCAGTAGAAAGAATCATTGCTCTTTCAGATCCCCATGCGGATGCAATCAGGATGCTTGAAGCCGAGAACAAAGTGGTTGGTGTAAGTTCAGGTCTTGCAGCAGAAAAAATACTTTTACCGGTGATGAGTGAACTTCCGGTAATTGGAACAAGTTCTAAACCGGATCCCGAAGCGATACTCAGTCTAACGCCGGATATTGTTATCACATATGAAACCTGGAATGTCGGGCTTGAAGAACAAATACCGGAAGTCACAGTTGTTCGTCTGGACATCAGCAAACCGGAATCAATAATGGAAGACCTGACAAAACTTGGATATATCCTTGATAAAAGGGAGAAAGCTGAAGAGTTCATTGATTGGTACGAAAGCTACACTGAGGATATCAGAACCCATACAGAAGAAATCCCGGTGGAAGACAAACCCGGTGTGTATCTCGGATTATATCCTAACATCTGGAAAGATAAAACAATGGGCACGGATTCCAGTGGGGACATGCAGTGCACACTCACAGGTGGTATCAATGTCGCTGGAGATCTGGTCAAATCTTCTACCAGCGTAGATCCGGAATGGATAATAGAGCAGAATCCTGATGTTGTTGTTCTGATAGTGACAAGTAAAGCTCCCTCTGGTTATGGTGTGGATGATACGGCAGGGGTTAGAGCGGTACTTGATGAATTTACAGACCGTCCGGAGTTCCATAACCTTGAAGCTGTCAAAAATGAACGTGTTTATGTGATTGCTTCAGATACTCGATGCGGGATACAGATGGTTATAAGCACTGCATACTGGGCAAAATGGTTCCATCCGCAGCTCTTCGCAGACCTGAAGCCAGAGGAGATCCAGAAAGAATATCTCACCCGGTTCCAGCGAGTGGACTACGATATCGACGAGCACGGCATATTCGTATATCCGGCACTGGAAAAAAGTTGATAGAGATTAATAAAAAGGAGACAGTCTACATGAAAATAATAACACTAGCTGGAATAACCATCATCATGCTGCTGCTTTGCTGTACGCTACCAGCCGCAGCATCAGACTATTCACTTGGCATCTTCGGCAATGCGAACGAAGATGACACCATAGATGCAGAAGATATGGAATATACACGGGGCATCATTCTGGGATTCAATGACCAGACACAACTTGCAGATAGTAAGCATGATGAACAGATCAACATCCTCGATCTGACACAGATCGAACTTATTATGCTGGGTGAGGAAAAGGAGCTAACGCTCGTAGACGCAGCTGAGAGGATCGTTACGGTGAAAAAACCTATGGAAGGTAATATCGTCTCGTTCGGTACTTATACCCCCGAAATATTACGGATATTGGGAGAAGAGGATAAGTTAGTCGCTGTTAACACGTATGTCAAGAGCAATGAAGTCTATTTCCCGCAAATCAGCAAATTGCCCTCGATCGGAAGCAGTTATTCTCCGGATCTGGAGGTAGTGGCCAGTCTCAATCCGGGGCTGGTACTTGCATGGACAACCAAACCCGAAAGGGTTGAAAAACTCGTAGAGGTAGTTCCTGACGATTGTACTGTGGTCAGTCTCATGTTCTATAAACCAGAAAATATGGTAGAAGAGATTGAGAAACTTGCTTATATCCTTGGAAAAAGGGATGAGGCGAAATCCTATATCGATGATTTCCACAATGAATACGTTGACCTCATCAAAGCACGGACAGAATATCTCCAAAATGAGGAGCGGCCAGGGATCTATGTCGAGAGTGCCAGGGATGGGAAATACCAGACATGGGCTGCCGGATCCGCAGCTAATGGTTTCATTGGGATATCTGGTGGAAGAAATATATTCGCCGACACACCAGGTGATGGCAGTGTTAATGTAGATCCCGAAGAAGTGGTTGAGAAGAACCCTGATATTATTATCAAATATATCGATACTGTTGATGCAGGATATGAACTGGACGATCCATCAAAGATGGAGTTGTTGAGAGGGAGTGTCATGAACCGTCCCGAACTGTTCAATGTCAAAGCAGTGAAGAACGGTGCCGTTTATGTAATGGATAAAGATCCGATCTACGGACCTGACTATCCTGTAACTATTGCCTACTGGGCAAAATGGTTCCATCCTGATCTATTCGAAGATCTGGATCCACAGGCGATCCACCAGAAGTACATAGATATCCAGGGACTGGACTACGACCTGAATGAGCACGGCGTATTCATATACCCGACGCTGGAGGAGATATGAGAACAAACATATTAGCTGGAATAACTACCATCATGCTGTTGCTTTGCTGTACGCTGCCAGCCGCAGCATCAGACTACACGCTTGGTATCTTCGGCAATGCGAACGAAGATGAGACCATAGACATGCAGGATGTGGAATACACCGAACACATCATTCTGGGACTCAACGAGCAGACCCAATTTGCAGATGCTATGTATGATAACAGGATCAACATGCAGGATGTGACGCAGACGGAACTTATCATTTTTGCAAAAGAGAAGGAACTTACGTTCATCGACGCTGCTGACAATACGGCGACGGTGAAGATGCCTATCGAAAGAATAGTTATCCTCAACACCGATTTTGCAGAAGCTATTGCTGTGCTGGATGAGCGGGATAAAGTGGTTGGCGTTGCCCACTCCATGGTGGAGTATGCAAGGTTCTTTCCTGAACTCAGCGCGAAGACCGATATCGGAGATTGGTCAACACCAGACATAGAGGCGATACTTGCATGCAATCCTGACACAGTCTGTGCATATGCTAACTGGCCCGATACCGGTAAACTCGATGACAAAATGCCAGATGGTATAAACATCGTCCGGCTGGATTTCTACAAGGCAGAAACACTCAGGGAAGAGATGATAAAACTCGGATACCTGCTTAACAAGAGAGAGAGGACAGACGAATACATCACATGGCATGACCGGTATATTGATGCGATAAACGACAAAGTTTCAGAGATACCGGACGATGAGAAGGTAACAGTGTTCATCGATAGCGGTGGAGGGAAAACGTTTGGTCGCAAGGCATATTCAACCGGTACCGGGATGCATGACCTCTGCACATGTGCCGGTGGCGTGAACATAGCAGAGGGTTATGTCGAAAAATATGCTGATGTAGAAACAGAATGGATACTGGAACAGGATCCGGATGTCATAATAGGTCTCTCCTACAAAGGAGGATATGAAACCAATGATGACATCCTGATGAAGGTGCATTACGATGATATATTAGCCCTTCCCGGTTTTGCGAATGTTGCTGCCGTGCAAAACGAGCGTGTTCACATCATATCGAACGCGTTTGCGTTCGCACCCCATTATCCGGCATCGCTCGCGATGATGGCAAAGTGGCTCTATCCTGAAAGATTCGATGACCTGGATCCGGAGGCAATCCATCAGGAGTATATAGATACGTTCATTGGCATCGATTTTGACGTATCTGAACAGGGTGTATTCGAGTACCCGCCAGAGAAGTGAAACTTATGAATCAAGGTGAACAAACGCAGTTTTATCCAGAAAAAAATGTAAATATATTAGAGAGGTGACTAAAAATGCATCATATAAACAGACAAATACTCCCCTTCACCGCGATCGTCGGGCAGGAGGAGATGAAAAAAGCACTGATATTAAACGCCATCAACCCGAGGATTGGCGGTGTCCTGATCAGGGGCGAGAAAGGGACTGCGAAGTCCACGGCTGTACGGGCACTGGCACAGTTACTTCCTGATATAAAGGTAGTGAACGGTTGTCCGTTCAATTGCAATCCAGCGAATACGGGCGAGATGTGCGACATCTGCTATGAGCGTTCGGTAAATGGTGAAAAACTCGAAAGTGCAATGAGAAGAAGCCGTGTAATCGATCTTCCGCTCGGATGCACCGAAGATCGGGTCGTTGGCACGCTAAATATCGAAAAAGCGATCAAGGAAGGAATACGTGCGCTTGATCCCGGAATACTGGCTGCTGCAAATCGTGGCATCCTTTACATCGACGAAGTAAACCTGCTGGACGATCACGTCGCAGACGTCCTCCTCGATGCCGCAGCGATGGGCGTAAACATGGTTGAGCGGGAAGGCGTCTCGGTGGGACACCCTGCGAAATTCATCCTCGTCGGGACGATGAATCCCGAAGAAGGGGAACTCAGACCGCAGCTTCTGGACCGGTTCGGACTCCAGTCTACTGTCGAAAGCTTATCTGATGTGGATGCACGGGTCGAGATCGTGAAGGTTGCAGAAAGCTTTGAGATCGATGCGGACGGGTGCAAGAAAGAGTTCGAGGGTCAGCAGACAGAACTCAACAAGAATATCATAAGAGCGAAGTCGCTCCTCCCGGAGGTTACTATCAGTGATGATCTTCTCAGGACCACCGCTAAGATGTGTATCGAACTCGGCGTGAGAACGCATCGGGCAGAGATCGTCATCACGAGAACCGCAAAGACGATTGCGGCATTTGATAACCGGACCGAGGTCACACTCGATGACATCAAAGAAGCGATGGAACTTGCACTGCCGCACAGGATGCGAAGAAAGCCGTTTGAGCCGCCGCAGCTCGATACCGATAAGCTCGATCAGATGATGGATGATGAAAAGAAAGAACAGGATGAAAAACAGCAGGAAAAGGAAGAGCAACAAGAAGAACAACAGCCCGAGCAGGAAGAACAGCACAAGCATGAGCATCGCGAGCAGGAAGATAAGGAGAATGAGCAAGAATCGCAGGAACCGCAAAACCCGCCTGAAAACGAGGATGACGGCAATCAGCCACAACAGCCCGAGTCAGTCTTTGCGATCGGAGACCCCATCGATGTAAGCAGAGTGCGACCAAAGGAAAAACGTGACCGGATACCCCGCAAGAGAACATCTGGAAGGAGAAATCCGACGCTTGCACGGTTCAACCGGGGGAGATATGCCCGTCACACGATACCTTCCGGAAAACCCACCGATATCGCAATAGATGCCACGATCCGTGCGGCTGCACCATACCAGAAAGAGCGCGGTGCAGGCATGTCTGGCAAGAACGCGGTGATCATCGGTAATCAGGATATCAGGGAAAAGATAAGGATTGGAAAGATCTCAACAGCAACCCTCTTTGTGGTGGATGCCTCCGGCTCAATGGGTGCCGCAAACCGGATGGAAAGTGCCAAAGGAGCAGTCATGTCGCTTCTTATGGACTCCTACCAGCAGCGGGACAGGATCGGGATGGTCGCATTTAAAGGTGATACTGCAGATGTTCTGCTTCCACTCTGCTCAAGTGTAGATCTTGCATACGACAGACTCAGTGAATTGCCAACAGGCGGAAAAACACCGCTTGGTGCAGGTCTTAACAGTGGTTTGAACCTCCTTCTTGGTGAAAAACGAAAAAACGATGAGACGATTGCGATAATGGTCCTGATCTCCGACGGCAGGGCGAATGTTTCAGTGAATGGTGGTAGTGGTAGTGGTAATGGTAAATTAGGAACGGTAAAAGAAGAACTCCTTGCAATCGCAGAAGAAGCAAGATCTGCAGGCATTCATGTAATAGTTCTTGATGCTGAATCTATGGGTAGCTCATTTGTGAAAATGCAGCTTGGTTACTGCAGGGAAATTGCAGAACATGCCGGTGGACGGTATTATTCGGTTGACCAGTTATCATCCGGCCAGGTTTACGATATAGTTGCAAATGAGCAGGGATCACTGTTAGAGATGTATTCGGCAGGCATGGGTCTAACATGAAGATCGTATCAGTAACATGGAGCAGCGATATTTCACTGCTTGCAAAAGCATGTGATGAACTTGGTATGGAACTGCAAGCATGGTCTATACAGGAGCTTGAGGATAATTCGAAACGAGGGGACTGTATAAGTTCTTTCAAACATGCAGATGTCATTCTCTTGCGTCCGTCTAACAGTGGTGTATGGGATGAACTAATAGAGGAGTTGAACAGTGATATTCCAATCATCTCATTCGGTTATGATTCAACCTTCTGGCAGCTTTCGAACGTTTCAATGAAGATTGTTGCGACGGTCAACGCCTACCACGTATATGGGGGGCTACCGAACATAACGAACATGCTAAAATATATCGGGAAAGAGGTTCTTGATGCTGAATACGACCCACAACCTCCAGCCGAGACGATGTGGCAGGGAATCTATCATCCGGATGCAGAGCAGGCTTTTGAAACCATAGGCGAGTATCTGGAATGGTACAGGCCACAGAAAAAACATACGATCGGGATATTGTTCCATCGAACCTACTGGTCAAATGGTGACATTGAGATCGTGGATGCAATAATCCGCGAACTCGAAAAGGAGTTCGATGTGATCCCGGCTTTCTGTCACGGAATGGGTGATGCCGAAACAGGCGCCAAATCGAGCGGAGAGGTGACAGAAGAGTTCTTCATGGATCCTGTGAAGATAGATGCCATCATAAACCTCCAGTCGATATTCCATGCGGGAAACGCTGACAAATCGGTAAGTGCTCTCAAAAAACTGGACATTCCGGTATTTCATCCGTTGACAGTCTATCACAAGACCGAAGAGGAATGGATGAAAGATATTCATGGAATGAGTTCGAGTGAGGTTGCGTGGAGTGTTGCGCTGTCTGAATTCGAGGGCGTGATCGAGCCCTTGATCATCGGTGCTTCGAGAACCGCAGAAGAGCATGGAACCGAGTTCGAGCGCCACGTCCCGATCGATGATCGTATATCCAGGATTGTGAGAAGGTTAAAGAAATGGATCTCATTGAAAGACAAGTCAAAATCCGAGCGCAAGGTTGCATTCATCCTGCATAACAATCCATGTGCATCAGTCGAGGCAACAGTAGGCGGGGGAGCACATCTTGATACCCTTGAAAGCGTTGCAAGGATATTGAATGTGATGAAGTCCGCCGGATATTCGGTTGATGCACCGGAAAGTGGTAAAGAACTCATTGAGAACATCATGGACCATAAAGCAATATCAGAGTTCAGGTGGACTACGATCGATGAGATCGTGAACAAAGGCGGGGTACTTGCGATGGTGACCAGGGATGAGTACGAAAAATGGTTTGATACACTTGAGCCGGCTGTCAGGAAACGGATGTGCGATGCATGGGGAAATCCGCCTGGCGAGGAGATGGATGGGGTTCCAGCCGCGATGGTCTATGAGAATAAGATCGTTATTACCGGAGTTCAATATGGCAATGCAGTGATATGCATCCAGCCAAAACGGGGATGTGCAGGTACAAAATGTAATGGAGAGGTATGTAAGATCCTGCATGACCCGGAAATTCCGCCGACGCACCAGTATATGGCTACTTACCGGTGGATTGAGAACGAGTTTGGTGCTGACGTGATCATCCATGTCGGAACACACGGAAACCTTGAGTTCCTGCCTGGAAAATCGGTTGCACTCTCAAAAAGTTGTTATCCGGATATTGCGATCGGGGATATGCCTCATCTCTACATCTACAACTCAGACAATCCCCCGGAGGGGACGATTGCGAAAAGGCGGAGCTATGCCACATTGATCGATCACATGCAGACCGTCATGACAGAGAGTGGTCTTTATGGCGATTTAAAGGAACTGGAAGACCAGATCGCAGAGTACAACAAAACAAAGGTATCTGATAAGGCACGGGCACACGCGCTTGAGCATATTATCACCGATCTCCTGACGAATTCAAATCTTTCAGAGGAGATCAAACTCGATGAACTGCGGGAAGCAGGTGTTCCCTTTGAAAAGATCGTGGACACCGCACACGAAGCGATAACAAAGCTGTACAATACCCAGATCCCGGACGGGATGCACATATTCGGAGAAAATCCCGAAGGCGAGAAGAAGATCGAGTTGATCAACTCGATACTCAGGTATGATTCGGAAATGAGGAAACTCGTTTTTGATCTTCTGGGAATGGATATCGAGCCAGCTGAAGCTACAAGTGAGGTGCTGGTTGAGATCGACGCACTTGGAAAGGATATCCTGAATGGATTTTTGAATGACCCTGATGCTGACCCTGTCACCGTTTGCAAGGAAGTTATCGGGGATAGGTTGAAAAGGCTGAACGAAGACCGTATATTCTCAGTTAAGGAAAAGGCAGCTGAAATATTGTGGAGGATCGATACTTCGGATGAGATGGGTGCCCTGTTTCATGGCTTTGATGCCGGATACATAGAGCCCGGTCCGTCCGGTCTCATAACCCGGGGCAAACCAGAGGTGATGCCCACAGGCAGGAACTTCTACTCGCTCGACCCTTACAAGGTGCCGACCAGGGCGGCATGGCGAATCGGGCAGAGGCTTGCGGATGGCGTGATCGAGAAGTATATGGATGAACACGGGAAGCTTCCTGAGAATATCGCAATGTACTGGATGGCGAGTGATATCATGTGGGCGGATGGAGAGCAGCTTGCCCAGATCATGCATTTGATTGGTGTTGAGCCGATCTGGAAGGGCGGGAAAGTGAAAGAGTACAGGATCGTTCCGCTGGAGGAACTCAACCGTCCGAGAATTGATGTGACGATCAGGGTGAGCGGGATTACCAGAGACTGCTTCTACAATTGCATCGAACTCATCGATGATGCGATACAGGAGGTTTCACAGCTTGATGAGCCCGAAGAGATGAACTATCTCAAAAAACACGTCTCAGAAGCATCAGTGGAAGGTGGCACCGGAGGCGGTGACGGAGACGAGATTTGTGCCCGCATCTTTGCGAGCAAGCCAGGGACGTATGGCAACGGCGTAAACCTTGCTGTGTACGCATCCGCATGGAAGGAAGATAAGGATCTATCCGATGTCTATGTGTACTGGAACGGATATTCGTATGGAAAAGGCGTATTCGGGGAAGAATCGCATGATAAGTTCATAGAACAGCTTAAAAGTGTTGACCTGTCGTTCAACAAGACCGTCACAGATGAGTATGACCTCTTCGGATGCTGCTGCTATTTTGGAACACACGGCGGACTCACGACCGCTGCAAGGGAGATATCCGGACACGAAGTTTCAGCATACTATGGTGATACCAGGGACCGTGACCGTGTCGAGGTCAGGACGCTCGCAGATGAGGTTCGGCGCGTTGTCAGGACAAATCTCCTGAATCCGAAGTGGATCGAGGGGATGAAGAGACACGGATACAAGGGAGCCGGCGACATATCGAAGCGGATCGGACGGGTCTACGGCTGGGAAGCGACGACCCGGGAGGTCGATGATTGGATATTCGATGATATCACAAAGACATTCGTTCTGGATGATGAGATGCGAAAGTTCTTTGAAGAGAACAATCCATGGGCGCTCGAAGAGATCGGGAGGCGGCTGCTTGAAGCTTATGAGCGTGGCTTGTGGGACGCAGACCCGGACGTGATCGACGGATTGAAGAACGCATATCTTGAAATGGAAGGATGGATCGAGGAGCGAATGGGAGATGTGAAGGGCGATTTCCAGGGTGGATCGATCGATGTGATGACGATGGAGGATGTCGAGGGCTGGAAGGAAAAGATGGCTAAGGTCATGAAAGTCTGATAGGGTCAATCCGGTACAAATGGAGTATAGCATGGCGAAAACGAAACATTCAGTGGTGACGAAAGAAGAAGTTAAAGAACAATACAATAAGTTCGTTGGAAGAAAGATCT
>DQIO01000257.1 GCA_020793555.1 Methanosarcinaceae archaeon
CAGTACTTTGGCGAGGCAGAGGCTGTGAAAGAAGCGGTGTTCTGGATGGTTGGTGACCTTGACCGGGCATCATGGCCTGTACTAACACTTATAATCGGCGCACTTGCATGCTGTATCCCCCTGCTCATGATGAAATCGTGGGACCTTAATGTGATGGGTGCCGGAGATGAGACCGCGACGAGTCTTGGTGTTAATGTCAAGCGCACCCGAATAGTTACCATGGTGGTCGCAACACTGCTGGTCGCATGCATTGTCTGTTTCACAGGGACGATCGGATTCATAGGACTGGTTGCTCCACACCTCACACGCCTGGCTATCGGAGGTGATAACAGGTATGTGCTTCCTGTGTCCGGTCTCCTCGGTGCGGTATTGCTGATCAGTGCAGATCTGGTGGCAAGAAGGATTATAGCACCTGTCATTCTTCCTGTTGGAGCAGTGACTGCCTTTATGGGGGCTCCGCTTTTCCTTTACATGATAATGAGACGAAGGAGGGAATACTGGTGAGACTGAAGGTAAACAATATTGAATTTGCTTACAACAGCACACCTGTTCTTGAAAACATATCAATGGAACTGGATCGCTCAGAGATACTCGGTATCGTCGGTCCGAATGGTACCGGTAAATCCACGCTGATCCGGTGTATCGACCAGATACTGAAGCCAAGGCAGGGAAGCATACTGCTGGATGAACACGACATAACTAAGATGAACCGGATGGAGATTGCAAAGAAGATGGGGTATGTACCCCAGAGTACCACACGCGTCTTTCCCGCTTCTGTGATCGATACCGTTCTCATGGGTAGACGTCCGCATCTTGGCTGGAAGAGCAGCGAAGAGGATCTGGATAAGGTTTTGGAGATACTGGAACTGCTCGGGATCGTGGAGTTTGCTATGAGGGATTTCAACGAGATCAGTGGAGGTCAGCAGCAGAAGGTGCTGATCGCACGGGCACTTGCACAGGAAGCGGATATCTTACTTCTGGATGAGCCGACAAGCAACCTTGACATAAGACATCAACTTGAGGTCATGGAGATCATGACGGATGTTGTTAGAAAAAACGGAATCTCTGCAATTATGGCTATCCATGATCTGAACCTTGCTTCAAGATATACCGATCGGATACTCATGATGAACGAAGGCAGGATCTTTGCCGCAGGAGATCCTGCATCAGTGCTCACGGTCGAGAATATCAGGCAGGTTTATGGTGTGGAAGTCCTGGTGAAGAGCGATGGAGTGAGGCCATATATCATTCCGATAAGACCTATCAATCAAGTGGTCAGACGAGAATGAAAGAGTTGAATCTGTCCGGAATGCTGAAGGAATCACCTCGGGGAACCTGGTTGGAAGTATGCTGATACCAGTGCGCATGAGATGTCTGCGACATGGACTATATGACGTTAGTATGTAACGCTTTAATATATACAAATAAGAAAAAATAATTAGTCAGATTGCAAACGGTTTATTTAATTCAAGAAGGTAACTTAATGATTGTAACAACGTCTTTTTTATATGCTATTCATTATGTGATAAAGATCGTGCCCGTCATCGCAATCGGGATATTTGTAACGAATTATGCGGTTAATCTCGGGCTTATGAAAAAATTTGACGGGTTGATTAAACCCCTGTCCTCCAGAGCAAAGATCAGCGCAACATCAGCACTTGCTGTTGTAACATGTACGTTTAGCAGTACAACAGGTTACTCTATGCTCTCACAGGCTCTTGACAGCAAAAGTATTTCTGATCGAGAGGTTCTCGCGGTCTCGCTGATGACATCTTTTCCAAGTATTCTCTCACATATGCTAACATTCTTCATACCGGTGGTGATCCCGATCCTGGGTTTCACAACAGGAGTGATATATGTGGGTCTTCGATGCTCTGTCGCGCTCTTGAAAACATTTCTCGGATTTTTCCTTGCGAGGTTGTGGCTAACCGATATGGGATCCCTGCCAGCCGGACCCCTGTCATCTGCCGGGGATACTGGGCTTGAATCTGTTCATGATCCTGACCACAACCCTACTTACAACTCTGGCCGCGATTCTGCTCAAACCCCTGTCCACCACCCGGTTCATAAACATGCAGGCAATCCGGCTCACGCTTCAACCATGGATCGAAAGGATGCCCTGAATAGCAGTGCTAGAAGCACATATAAATTGCTGAGAAGGATCGCACCTGTGATGTTCATTACACTGTTCATTACATCGGTGGGATTTGAGATGGGTGTATTCGAATCGCTGTCCAATGTACTGGATCCGATTACCAACCTTCTGGGACTGGAAAGCGAGGTTGCACTGATCAGTGCAACCGGGCTTGTGAACACTTATTCGGAGATGGTGCTGGCTGGTAGCCTTCTTGATGAAGGGATAATATCTGTTAATGGAGTGTTGATCGCGCTGTTACTTGGTAATGTTATCTCCTTTTCGACACGGTTTGCAAAACACTCGCTGCCGCTGCATGTGTCGTTGTTCGGTCCGAAACTGGGAGGCAAAATCGTTGCGGTCAATGGCGCAGCGACACTTGCTATAGATGCTTTGATCATAGCAGTACTGCTATTTATGTAGTGCATTCCTGCAAAAGCTACACGATCATCTGCCGGATGTTTTCGAGAAAATCCTCGCTACGCCCGGATTAACTCGCACTATATATTTATTTATAAAATATATACAACAAAGAAGACTGGAGAACTGGAATATACAAGTGATATATATTATTCATCAGAAATAAAGGGGACCTACACATTAGCGAGATAATACCTGTGATAGAAATTAACGGATTGACCAAGAACTTCAACAGTCTTTGTGCTGTTGATAACATATACCTTGGGATTACAAATGAGATTTTCGGTCTGCTCGGTCCGAACGGTGCAGGAAAGAGCACAACTGTCATGATGCTTACTACACTGCTTAAACCAAGCAGCGGCTCTGCCCGCGTCTGTGGATACGATGTTGTGAAGGATGCCAAAAAGGTGAGGCAGTCCATCAGTTATGTGCCGCAGGATATGGCTGTTGATATTAAACTTACCGGACGTGAGAATGTGATGCTGTATGCTAAACTCTACGGTGTACCGGACAGGAACACGCGGGTGGATGATGTGCTTGAACTGCTGGGGCTTACCGAACGGTCGGGCGATCTTGTGCGGACGTACTCAGGCGGTATGCGCCGGCGGCTGGAACTTGCACAGGCATTGGTGCACGAGCCGAAGGTGCTGTTTTTGGATGAGCCGACCCTGGGGCTTGACGTGGCTGCGAGGAAGAAGATATGGGAGCATATTTCCGCACTGAGGAAGCGGGGCATGACGATCTTTATGACGACCCATTATATGGAGGAGGCTGATGAGTACTGCGACAGGGTGGCGATTATCGATAAGGGGCGCATCGTGGTTGTGGATTCTCCTAAAAACCTGAAGCTGAGTCTGGGTGAGGGTGCTTCACTGAATGATGTTTTCCTTGAGAATGTGAAGACAGATGAGGATCAGGCCGGATTTGATGCATTCAAGTTCAGGACCATGCTGCGGAGGCGGTCATGAAGCAGATATTCTACTATTTTGAGCGGGATATGAGGAAATGGACCCGCAGCCGGATCAATGTGGTGTCATCGCTTGTTACGCCTGCGGCATGGCTGGTGCTGGTAGGGCTTACCCTGCCCACGACAACTGAAAATTATCTTGAGTTCCTGACACCGAGCATTCTGGTGATGACGATGCTGTTTTCCTCGCTGCAGGGAGGAGCCCTTATGATATTTGATAAGGTTCTCGGGTTTTTGAATAAGTTCCTTGCCATGCCTTCACCAAGAGAGAGCATCCTTCTGGGCAAGATCCTGTTTATCAGCACCCGTGGGCTGCTTCAGGCTACTGTGATCCTCCTGATTGCCGCACTGCTGGGGGTGAGGATACACAGCCCGCTTAACATTGTCCTGGTATATCTCACATTATTCCTGTTCGGAGTACTGTTTTCAGCGATTGCCACCACTCTTGCCCTGTATATCAGCGACCACGATGGCTATGCGGCTGTGAACAGCATGATCAGTATGCCGCTGTTCTTTGCAAGCAATGCACTCATGCCGTATGATATGATGCCGGAATGGCTGAGGATGCTGGCAATGGTGAACCCGTTGAGTCATACGATTGATTGTATTCGGGAACTGTTCGCGGGGGGGCTGCCTGTGGAGGGGATGGTCGGGCTGGCGGTGGCGGCGGGGATTATGGTGTGTGTGGGGACGGTGCAGTTTAGGAGGACTGGGGTTTGAAGGATGGGTATTTATTAGTGCTGTGCACTTCTACTCACTTGCCTCTTGGTGCGAATAATGTGTTCACATCGGCAGCGGCGGTGCATGCTTCCTACCCAAATCCCTGGCTGTAACTTCAAATATGAGACATTTTATTTAGCATGAAAGTACCCTTGGTACTCTCATTTTTTTGTGCATGTCATTCGAAGAATTTCATGTACGTTTTCTGGGAAATAATCACAGGCTTTACGTCAAAGCCCCCCAGACTTTCCAAAACTTAATCGGTGCGGATACCTTGTTGTTCTGTGGCTCGATATAACGTAAACTATATTTACCTTCATTAAACAAATAGCGAATGTGGATTTGAAAAACCTGTTTGAACAAAAAAGAACTTTCATTTTAAACATCTTGAAATATGCCATATTAGGAATAGTAGTAACAATTCTATTATTTTCAGCTGTGTTATTAATACAAGCTGCTTGCACATATTCAATCTACAATTATTACGCTGCCGATCATATTGAAGCATACTTAAACAAAAGTAGTGAAAACATACTGCTTAAGTCTTCAAATGACACTGAAATTGTACAGAATATTGTAAAATGGGAATGTAATGAGTTTATATCAAGTTCGGAGATGTTCGGGAAACTAGATATTATCCATCGGGAGATGTCACACAAATCTAGCTGGTATCTGTTTTTGAATAAAGGTAACTGTGGAGAGCGTGGCGTCGTGTTTGAAGATATGGCAAACCGAACTGGTTTGACTTGCAGAAAAATTGCAATCAACGGTTTCATTGATTTCAATGGCAATACTGAAAACCACGCGTGGTCAGAGGTTCTTATAAACGAAAGTGAATGGGTAGTTGCAGATTCTGGGTTTAATTATTCCCCTCCCGCTAATCATTATTTTGATTATAGCAAAATTTGGTTACTCGGTCCCGTTTATGCTTTTGAAAATGGGGTACAAAAAGAGGATAGAACGACCTATTACATCCCAAATACGGAAGAGATGATCATAAAGTCAACACGTGATGGAGATATTATTCCGAATTGCTCCATCAATATTGAAATGAATAATAACGGAAAATCTCAGAGAGTCGTTGGCAATGTGATTAAACTCAAAACAAATGAATCGGGTCTCTGTCCAGTGACCCTTGGTGTCTATGATAACACATCATATACCCTACGATTGGTTGATTCAAAGGGCATTTACCAATATGACGGGGAAAAGAATATTGTGTTGGGGAATAAGACGAAAGAAGTTGAAATTGAAGTCAATCAGCCTCGACCAAATATAGCATCCTCAATTCTTCTATTTTTGATAATCCTCAATTTATTTTTATGGAAACCAATAGTAAGTAAAAAACCACATAAAAAGCAGAAATTTGAAAAGCTGTGAATAAGGATGCTACGGCGCATAACACGCTGTTTGTTACCCACTTCAATCACCCGGCTACTCTCCTACTGCGATCGAAAAGCAGCGCCCGGCCCAGCCAAACATCGTGACAGACAGCGCGCGGGTGTTCTGCGATGCGGGCGGCGGCCTCGGGCACAGATGAGTGCTCCACCATAGCTGTTAAAATATATGGAATGTGTGGTATTCGGAATGTTTATCAGAGGGGCTGTTACCGTAAAGTAGAAATCCCTTGAATAATTAGTAATTAGCATGGAGCTCGTAAAAGAACAGATGATTCACATCATACAAGAGCAACCTGAAGACAGTTCATACGACGAAATCCTGCGAGAGCTTGCATTTTCTCTGATGATTGAAAAAGGGTTGTCTGACTCTGACAACAACCGAACGATTTCCAACTATGAGATGGGACGGCGCATTCGAACATGGCAGAGTTGAATTGGACTCACGAAGCCGAACGATGGCTTCGTGATATTTACGATTACATTGCAAGAGATAATCCTAAAGCTGCCAAACGAACCGTTGAGTCGATATACCGACGGGCTCAAGTTCTCAAAGAATTTCCGGAATCAGGATACTGCTACCATCACAGTCCACTAGTGTCACGTCAACTATAAAGTGTCTGATTATGAAGAGAGGACATATGACACAATTTCAATTTTCTAAACTCCAAGATGACCGATCGGTTTCTACACAGTGCTGTCAGCGCACCGACTTAGGAACACACGCGGGCAAATTATACGTACATGCGGGTGCCGATGCTAAAAAGAAAGTCACAGCAATTGACCTAAACTAAAGAAAACGGAACATCAGTTTCCGCTGCAGGCGGCGGATTCCACTGCTGCCAAACCCATAACCCCAAATCCAACAATGCAATTCTCATATCTGCAAATATAACGCCACTTAAAAACCGTTTTGTATTTTGCGTTCATGGTATAGGAACGTGCCGCGCTTTTGCGCGCTCGCGTCGTTTTTTGCATCTATCTTAACCCCTTCCGTCCCGCGACATTGTGTTATTGACATGGCACTAGGAGAAATCCGAATTCTTCTTTTCGGCCACTATAAAATTGCATATTTAATCAAAACGACGGAAAATATTGATATTCTCGGAGTATTTCACGGGAGTTTTGATATTGATCGCTTCATATTCTGATGGGAGAATACAAAGGATCAACACATCCGATAACACCGCGTATATGCTATGGACTATCGCTCTTCTGAGGCGCAACTCGGACGCTGCACACGCCCCTCACCACTCTCCCACTGCGATCGAAAAGCAGCGCCTGCCCCAGCCAAACACTGGGGTAGAAAGCGCACGGGAGCTGTTTATGGCCGGAGTGCCTGTTAGCGGAATGATCGGGCTGGCGGTGGTGGCAGGGGTGATGCTGCTTATAGGGATGGTGCAGTGTAGGAGATAGAGGGTTTGACGGGAATACTTGCTGGTGGATATTTTTGTGACTTGTGGAATGTTTGATACAAATCGTTAACCCAAAACGCATTTATATTGGTCAATATTTATAAAAATTGAATGAATTGGTTCACAGGTATCCCTACAATATTTTTAATAGTCTTAACACTAATTGTCAGTACTTCCGATTGCACATAGTTCCGATTGCATATAATTTCACAAAGTCACAAAATACTCGAAAATCTAAATCTAAATTTCACGAGAAAAAACAAGAGATATATTAAAATTTAGAGTGTCTATTTTTCAAGATACCTATTATCCAGCATTTTGTAATTTTCGAACAATTCCGGGTCGGAGCGTACCAATTACCCCTATAATATGTACCAATCGTTATCATTGACTGTCGCTTCATTATCCGCGCCAACATCACGTGTCGGATTTCCTGCTACCATGTTGATGGCATCTGCAAAATCCTGCAAATAATTCTTTTGATTTAAACTGCCATAGATGAACTTTTTGTCCATCGTTATATTTTCAGATATTGATCCTTTCTTTGGTACGATATTAACATGGATATCCGTCATTTCAACTGCGTTTTCCATTGCAGTCCTGAAATCACCAATGCAGTATGCGATCCTGTGTTTGTAGTTATTGCGTGTTTTTTCCAGATAGCGCACCAACCGCTCGGTTTCCATTTTTATGAAATCACGTTTTATTTTTGGAACATCGCACCTGCCAAGCATGAATTTGTAGTCCATAAAAGGATATTCGGTATCAAGTTCCCTTGGCGTTACGCCGCATGTACCAAAAACGACAATATGTACATTTTCAGGTTTCAGAGCACCGAAAATAACACGGTCAAAAATACGATGAGATGGACTTTCATGGTAAGGTTTTTTCCTCGAACATGGGACAAAGATGCAAACATCTCGTACAGGTGCCTGATATTCGGTGAGTATCCACTCATTTGCACGTTTCATGTCTGGGTGATATATCAACTGTTCAGTGTCAAGAGGTTTATCTGAACGTTCGTTTTCCGGAATAATCATTGCCACGGAATGAGAAAACCAACAAACTATATATATAACTAGCGACATGAATATTACGGTTTTGCATAAACTGCACAACACGTAACCGATTACAATTTGATTATTATTAATTCATACCAAAACGAGTGATTTAAAATGGCAAGTTCGATTCCTGAAATGCTAAGGGCAAATGTCAAATGTGACGATGTTGCAAAATGCATACTTGGGCTCAAGGCACTAGATATGGATTCATATAAAGCATTACTTACACATGGTTCAATGACCGCTGAAAATCTTGGTAAATTGTTGAACCGGGAACGAAGTACAGCATATCGTTCACTTCAAAACCTTATTTCGTGCGGTCTTGTGTATCGAGAAACAAGATCCATAGATGTGGGTGGATATTACTACGAGTATGTGGCTATCGACCCTTGCGAGATGAAAACAATGATCCAGAAAAACATCGATGAATGGCATGAGAAAATGACCAAACTCGTTAAGAACATCGATGAAGATATAGTGACGGATTAATTTGCATCACATTGTTCTTTTTTTGGACTGACTCTATATTAAGTGGGGTGCATCCACAAATATAGAAAATTTGTATTTGTTTAGTTGCCAATTTTAATAACGTATATTATCCTTGAATCTTGACTTTTTTTCATCATCTTGGACCATTCGGATTTTTACTGAAAACTTGATATATATTAAGTATTGAGGGACGTCTCTGAATTATCGTATTAATGTAATTCTTTACATAATAGGCCAACTACAATGTGTGCGTAAGTTCAACAGTTACCACTCAGCACAAACGTTATATACAATGCCGTACTCTTATGTATTGAAACAAGAAGGTGGAAGATCATACAATTTCTTCTATACCCCCTACCCAAAATGTGTGGTCCTCACTCTTTTTTGTATCATATATCGAAAAAACGGTCTATTTTTTTTTCAATATTATCCTGTCAATGATAGGGTCTAACCAGAGACTTTATGAGTTGAAACGAACAGTTTCGATTTATGAAGTATTCATCCGGCGCGAAAGCACCGCGTATTCCTTATTTTATAAGAAATCAACCGCCGAGTACACCCACATTCTACGGAGTTGAGTGCCTGCTACGCCCACAAGGCGTGCAGGTCGCGGAGGGCGCAGAGTTTCAAATGTAAGATCCTCTACGTACTCAGTGCTCTTCGGTGAAATTTTTGTTCCATATTTACTAGACTAACTGGATTTTGGAACAGTGTCAGGTGGGGTATGGACCCTTATAATAAAAATTGATATTATAGAAAATATAATAAATTCCATTAAGCTAAATTACTCATCTGCGAAATTGTTAAACGACTGCAACTACACGAATTTAATACCAAGATTCTTCATCTGATTCCGTGAAGCAATGTTTATCATAAGCGGTGTAAGTGACTCTACCATGGCTGATGTTTCGATAGGTCCCACGTCAAGCGGTCGCAGGTTTGGTATACCGCGCACCAGATCGGATACGATACTTTTTGAGTGCATGCTATTTCCGCATACACCTATATCGTAATCAAGTTCCATGTCAAGATTGGCCAGAGTGTTTGCCGGAACATTATGGAATGACGAAACAAGCTCTATACCCTCCGGTAAAAGCATAGCGATCTCCTGTGCTGCACTTCCTGCCGGTGGGGTTGAATAACAAAAATAATTTGCATTATAATCTTCAGGGGAAACAGGGATTTTCAATGGTGATGAATCTTGATTGATATAACAGCGGTCCTTTGCCATTGGTACAACAACCGAGACGATGATCTGCTTATCAAGAATAGGATTGATCAATTCAATGATCGATGGGATGTTCTCATATCTAATGGCTAAAAGTACAACATCTGCGTTTTGTGCAGCTGTCTTGTTATCAGTACCTTCGATCCTGTTGTTGCTGCCATATTTTTTCAGGATCTCATTATATTCAGCAGCAGATGCTTTTGCCTTTTCGATATTACGGGAGCCGATGGTCAATTCGTGCTTATGGCTCAAGCGCAGGGCAAAGCCTTTTCCGATGTTACCAGTCCCTCCAAGTATAGCGATTTTCATGACGATATCATATTAATCTTAACAAATATATGTGTCGGTCAGACATGTGAAAATATAAGGGCGGTGAGGGGTTTGTGTGGGAAGTGCTGGTTGTGTGAATAGTAGTGATTTTGTGTGAAATTTGATTCCATGTTCCTTTTGCATTAGTACAAAAATAAGCGAAATCTTTATATGACTCCGCACTAATAAAACATGTACTAACACAAAAGGAACACATTTCAATGGAATTAATAAACATATCGGAAATACAAACAGGTCTCGTCCTTGTGAGGAAAAGGGCTGATGCTGAAGACCAGGATACACATAAGTATCGCATGCTAACCCTGAAAAGTTTTGAACCTCAGGGATGGATCAACGAGGGTGAGACTGATATGTTTTTCTCAAAAGAAAAACTCGA
>DQIO01000256.1 GCA_020793555.1 Methanosarcinaceae archaeon
TCGATTGATGTTGATTATGGTTATTTTTTGGCTTTGTTTTTGTCAAAGATGAGTTTGAACACTTGCATATAAACCGCATATAAGCGAATTATTGGAACGTGGGTTAATAGAAATTCTGAGACTTTTTATTATCTTCCGGAATAGTTCAAAAAACCATTTACCCGAAATAAATCAAAAAATTATGATTAAAACCCAGATAGTTTGAATTACCAACCATGCAACCAATAAAAACAGCATTATTTTCCAGAATCCTCTCCATTTTTCAGGAAAACTGAACATGGACTTTTCTATATTTTCATTGTATCCGTGCAAAGCTTCCTTTATCTCCTTAACATCATCGGGATCATCAACTTCGATTATGAAACTTCCCTGATACCCACATTCCCTGCAAACGTACATCTGGCCTGTATGTAATGCGGGAAATATATGGCCGCTGCTGATACCAGCATATTCGGTTTTCCCACCGCAGAACGGACAAATTTGAAAACCCTGTATGGGTTTTATTTTAGTGAAATCATTAATGGACATAACCCCTCTAACACCATATATACCGGGTCAACTTTTAATTGTAAATGAGCCAATGGCATTTCGATTGAAAGTCACTGACTCCGCAATGAATTGCGAGGCATCAATGCCAGTGCATGGGTAAATCCTATGATAAAGGGAAGGTATATAGAATGACCCGATTCTGATAAAATTTGTAAAAATAATATGTTTTTGGTAATTGTTGTAAATTATTGAAGGTAATTTATCCAAACATAATTTGAAAACAAACCTACGAAAAAGCCTATAACAGCAGCCACCATATTCTGTTGAATAAAATTACTGATTTTATATTTTTTTAGCTTTTTTATTTTATTGTAATCTATGCTATCAATTAGTTCTTTACCCAATACTATACAGTTTTTATATAATTCAATTGCTTTAAGTGGTTCCGTTCCTATATTTTTAATCTCTATTGCTCTAGCATCTTGGATATGACTTCTAAATGAATTATATGATTTCAAAAAATCTTCTTCAGGTGTGTTAAGAGCAAATGCTCTTTTATTATCATCTAAATGTACTGACTTTAAATCACTCTGCATCCCTACCAATAATAACTTATATAAGTCCAAAGTGGATCTTTGTAAATGTCCATATGCTTTCCTAATATTTTGTTGCTTTATTTTGGAGTCAAGCGCAGGATTATGATATTGGGCTACGTGGGCAAGAGTATTCTCTAATTCGTTGAGAACTTGTGTAGGTTTTGTGACTGTGAAACCTACATAATCTGAATATGCAGGTAGAAAGGTAAATCTATAGAACTCAAAAAGTTCTTCGGGTTCCAAATATATCACTTCATTCCATAAACGCTTTAGTGAATACTTCGTCTATATCCACGCTGGTTTTTGGAAAAACATCCCCCCTAGGTGAAACCATGTCTGGATTCATTAGTTCAATTTCCAGCGATTCCAGCCCATTCCTTTTAGCAACAAGTCTATCGATTTCATCTGTCGTGGAGTATAATTCGATATCAACACCATATTGTTCTTCGAATAATACTGTGTGTGTGTTTGCAAGCATTGTTCATCCCCCTAGTTACATGTGTAGATAATAATTTACCACCCTTATATTAAACAATTATTATTGAATTGAATGTATATAATACTGCCCTTGCTTTATAACAATTACTTTTGGATTTTATTATACATCATCGATACTAGTATATATAATTATTTACACCCATATTGAGACTTTTTAATTTATTCTGGCTTAAATTAATCATTGCAAAGAAAATAAACCACAGAGGACACGGAGGACACAGAGAGTCGTTGTTTTTTCTCTTTGTCCTCTGTGGTTTTCCGAACCACCAGAAGATAATAAAAAGTCTCCCCCATATTGCTGACAAATCTACGCCAACATCTATTTTTTGGTACCCTGTGCACGGATCATCAACTTAAATAACTATCTCCGTACTAATAGTACAGAGTCTTCATATACTTAAATAAAACGATTTCTTGCTTTGAATCCTGATTACCAACCATTACCCAAATCCCGTAGTGTAGGGCTTTGTGTGTAAATTTAGTCGGGGCATAATTCGACTTTCTACACAAATGAACCATAACTTTAAGTAACTTAATATATCCCCCCTACATTAAATGTTCCAGATAAAATGCCAGAACAAAACATCACATTACCCCTCAAAAGTGACATTAAAAACCTCACACCGTGTACACACGGCGGGCTTATAAAAAAAGCTGCACAAACACACGGCATTCCGGAACAAGAGATACTCGACATTAGCGCAAGTCTTAATCCACTGGGAAACCCTTTTGAGTATCCTGCCGACGATCCATACTTGAATTTACAGGAAATCCTGCAAAAAGCGATTGCGCAAACCAGTCACTATCCAGACAACCGTTACATTGATTTTAGAAATGCAGCAGCATATTTTGTGGGAATGGGTGTCAAGTCGGATAACATCATCCCGGGCAATGGATCATCCGAGATTATCCGTCTTATTGCTGAATGTGTCATTGAAAAAGACGACATAGTATTGATCCCACAGCCAACATTTACAGAATATGAGCAGCAATGCAGATTATTCGGGGCAAATATCCTCTACACCAAACAGGAAGACATCACCAATGTTACAGACGAACTGCTTGAAAAATCAAGGATATTCTTCGTATGCAATCCAAATAATCCAACAGGAGCATTGATACCACGCAAGGACATGCTTGTTCTTGCAAAGCGATGTGAAAAGAACAAAACCATCCTTTTTGTTGACGAGGCATTCATCGAACTCTCCGACCCCAGGCAGAGTATCGCGGACATTGCGGCAGGGAACGATTATGTGTTCGTGCTTCGCTCGCTTACCAAATCCTTCGCAATCCCGGGCATAAGGATTGGGTTCGGGGTCGCATCCTTGAAAATGGCAGAAAAACTTGGTGCTGCAAAACTTCCATGGAACCTTGGTTCCGTGCCGGACATGGTTGGCACCGAACTTCTGAATATGGACAATGGATGCAACAGCCAATATTTCATTGATTCAAGGGATTTGATCAAACAGGAACGCGAATATCTCACAGAGCGGCTCTCAAACATACGTGGTCTTTCGCCATTGCCAAGTAATGTCAACTACATTTTGGTAAATGTAAGTGATTTCCTGATGGATTCGGTCGAACTCACACAACGCCTGGCATCCCATAGTATACTCATCAGGGATTGCAGTTCGTTTTATTCGCTTGATAAGGACCATGTCCGAATAGCGGTGCGGACACGGGACGAAAATGACAGGTTCATAAAAATGTTCGGTGAAGTACTCAACGAATGGGGCAAACAGCACGCCGAAGAGGAGCTTAAACACACACTTAAAACCGCTGCAAAAGGCATACATTCCGGCAGGGATACATGCGAATACTACCCATGTCATTTTGAAGATCAGGACTGTACCTTTTGTTTCTGCCCGTTCTATCCATGTGAGGATGAACGCACAGGCGGCACGTGGATAGAACGCTCAACCGGTGGAAAAGTATGGAGTTGCGTAGACTGCCACATAATACACAATCCCGATATTGCGCAGCGTATACTTGATGTCCTGATGGAAAAAAGAAACACTGAAGAAAACCTCAAAATCGCATGGGAACAGGTGGTGAAACCACTTCTATGATGTTCACACCTCTGCCTGATGCCGGGGATCTGGTTTCCATACTTTTACTTGCATCTGCATTTGACATACTTATAGGTGAACCACCCGCAGCACTGCATCCGGTTGTCTGGATCGGAAAGGTCATAGATGTGCTCAAAAAAGCCGCGCCGGCTACCCACAGGAAAGCCTACGGGGTGTTCCTTGCAACAGCAACCATTGTTTTTGCATCCACTATCGGATATCTGGTTTTAGCAATTTCAATGCATCCGGCAGTGCCTCAGACCCTTGGATACCTGATCGCAGCCTATTTCTTCAAATCCACATTCGCAATACGAAGTCTGCTTTCACCTGCGCAGAAAATATATGAGGACATTGTTAAAAACAAACTCAAAAATGCCCGCGCAGATCTTCCGATATACGTAAGCAGGGATCCTTCAAAACTCAACGCCAACCAGATGTCATCCGCAGTCATTGAATCCATGGCAGAGAACTTTGTGGACGGGATTTTAAGTCCCATCTTTTACTATGCATTGCTCGGACCTTTCGGGCTTGTAGGCGTATATGCCTATAAAGCTGTGAATACGCTTGATTCAATGGTCGGGTACAAAGATAAAACACATATTGAACTGGGATACTTCTCCGCAAAGTTGGACGATGTGTTGAACTGGATACCTGCACGTATATCTGTATTATTCATCGCAATAGCAGCGTTGATTTTCAACACATCCGAAAATGAAAGCAGGATTACTGTTTTTATTCATTCCATCAAGAGCGCAAAAGTGGAAGGTCGCAATACACCATCCCCAAATTCAGGATACCCAATTGCAGCCGCATCCGGTGCGCTTGGGATACGGCTTGAAAAACCTAACACTTATGTGCTTGGTCATGAATTAAACCAACCGAAACCTAAAGACATAAAACGAGCATCACAATTGATAGGAACGGCAGCTGTTTTATCGATTGCCACATTTAGTATTGCTATTCATATATCTACAAACATATTGAACTTATATATTTAATTTTGACTAAACCATGAGTGATTGGCATGAAATTATCAGAAATAGAATCCAAAGACCACAAAGGTGATCAACCGTCTGAGTTGGAAGGAGAGATCACACACGATATAATAGATATATTGGAGGATGATGGCATAACTGCGGATATGCTACTCAAAACTGCAATGGAGTTATACTTCCCACACCCCGGCATCGAGACGCAGGAATTAGCTGAAGAACGATTTAGAAAAGAGTTGAAGATCGCGTTATCCGATCCAAACCTCTGCATCCTGATCTATTCAGGCATACTGCTCGAACGCGAAGGTATAGCAGGGACACTACCAAACATCAGTGTGAGTTCATACGAAAAAGACCTGACATTCATCATTGCGGATGAAGTAATAGGCATGAGCATTGCAAAGTATATCAGTGGTGACAAGGGCATGTTCGAATATGTGAGATTTGACAAGGAAAAGCCGGGGATACTCTCAAAGATGGGGCCGTTCATGGATGATGTTATTGCAGGCTTGATCGGCGGCGTATCTGCCAACATGTACACAAGAGGTATGGCAGAAGCAGATACTGACGACAGCGAACCAAAAAATAAGCCTGATAAGAAAAAGAAACAAAGCAGTAGTGCTAGCGTCGGCGGTGTGGTTGCCGGATGAGCTCATTCTTACTTGCAGTAAGATCAGGTTTTGGATTCCTTTCAACGATTCCGGTGGGAATTACAATGGAAGGGCTTGATGAACTGATGAAGAGAAGTTATCTCTTCACGTTCGTGGGCGCTGTGCTTGGTCTTATCATAGGCGGGTTCGCTTTTTTGTTCGAGACTATTTTCCCACCGCAGATCAGTGCTGTTTTTATCATCGTATCGATCTATTACCTCACCGGCTTAAATCATCTGGACGGCCTGTCCGATTTTGGTGATGGTGCAACAGCACACGGTTCATTGGAAAAGAAAATCGGCGCTTTAAAGGATATGTCACTTGGTATCGGTGGTGTGGCTTATGCCACGATATCACTTATTGCGTTATATGCATCCATAACGGCACTGCAAAACGAAGCGGCGTTGTTTAGCAAAGGAGTAAACACAGCAGCTATTGTGCTAATATCAATGTTCATCGCAGAGGTTAGTGCAAAACAGGCAATGCTCACAATAGCAGCGTTTGGAAAACCCATTCATGAAGGTTTAGGTTCAATTGCTATCAATAATACAAACCTGACTAAATTTACAATCGGGTTGTTATTTGGTGCTGCAGCATGTATGCTTGCGTTTGGCATTTTTGGAATTTTGGCATTACTTACAGCCATAATTTCTGCACTTGTAGTATTGAACATATCAAACCGTCATTTTGGCGGCATCAATGGAGACTGTATTGGTACGGCAAATGAGATCGGGCGCATAGTTGCATTAATGACAATCGTGGTTCTTATGCACATAGTTGTCACTAAATATGACACATGGAGTATTGCATGGATGCAATTGTAATGGCAGGAGGCTTAGGCAAACGGCTTGGTATGGGCGAGAAGCCCTGTATTGAAATTTTTGGCAAGCCTCTTATCAGTTACGTGGTGGATGCGCTTGATGAGTCAAAAAAGATCGATCGTATTTTTGTGGCGGTATCACCTGCTACACCAAATACGGAATCTGTTATCTTGAACTACTACAATGGTCGTGTTAAGGTTATCAGGACTACTGGCGAGAATTATGTAGGGGATATGGTCTATGCTGTTGAGAGTGCAGGCATTGTTGATCCGGTTCTTGTTATAATGTCTGACCTGCCACTGATCCGACCTGACCAGATCGATTCGGTAATAAGTGAATATGAAAAATGCGGTAAGCCTGCGTTGTCAGTGCATGTTCCAATATCAGTATGTAAGAATCTTGGGGTCAGGCCGGATACCGTATTTAACAGGAATGGAAACCTGATCGTGCCTACCGGCGTGAATATACTGGATGGAAAGAATATACATCAAGAGCAGGAAGATTTCAATCTGGTACTGGAAGATACTGAATTTGCACTAAACATAAATACAGTAGAAGACCTAAAACAGTGTAAGGAATTGTTAACGTAATATTGTTGAAGTTATACATTAAGATTAATATCACAGGAGGCATTTAAATTCTATCAATTAAAAATCTTAAACTCAAACGGGATGGAAAGGAACTTCTGCGCGGTGTGGATCTCGAAGTTGGAGAATCTGAGATACACAGTGTGATTGGACCAAACGGTGCCGGAAAGAGTACGCTTGCTTATCTTTTGATGGGTATTGGAGGATATAGCCCGGAAGAGGGTAGTGTTTACTTCAATAACGAAGATATTACGCAATTTACCATAACGCAACGCTCAAAGCGTGGGATCACTCTTGCCTGGCAGGAGCCGGCGCGTTTTGAAGGTTTAACGGTTTATGATTATCTTTCAATCGGTGCAGGGGGCGTTGGCAAGGTGTCTGAAAACACTCTTCGCCATGCACTTGAGATGGTGGACCTCTCACCTGACAAGTATCTGTACCGCGAGGTCAGCGAAGCATTGAGCGGAGGAGAGCGCAAACGCATTGAGATGGCATCCATTCTAACAATGAAACCAAAACTTGTAATTCTTGACGAGCCGGATTCGGGAATCGATTTTGTGTCATTAAAAGATATTGTAGCACTAATACAGGATCTGAAAAAGAACGGTTCATCCGTGCTTGTGATCACACATAGGAAAGAGATTGCGTTAGCATCCGACAAGGCATCACTGATGTGTGACGGCATGATTGTAAAGACAGGCAGTCCTGCCGAAATAAATGATTTTTTCATGAAAAAATGCAAGCCATGTGATGTGGAAACATATGATCTTAAGGGGGAATGAACGGGTGGATATCATAAAATTCGATGCATCAAAAGAATTTACGGCAATCGAAGATGCGTACAAGCGATCCGGGGGAGACCCATCAGTTTTGAAAATGGCGGATGTTTCAAGTCTTGTGGTAAGCGGGAATAAGATATTGAGCGCAAACCAAACGGAAGGTGTTGTTCTTGAGAAAAAGTCCACCGAATCAGGTGTTGACATTGTACTTACTATTAAAAAAGGGCATAATATACCAAATCCGATTCACCTGTGTTTTGGGATCTTGCCAAAGGAAGGAGTCCAGCAGATAAATGTCACCATGATCGCAGAGGAGGATTCATCTGTTGAGTTGATCGCACACTGCACTTTTCCAAACTCCGAGCATGTAATACACAAGATGGACGGCAAAATAATCATACAAAAAAATGCGTCTTTGACCTATAATGAAACACATTTCCACGGGGAAAAGGGGGGCGTGGAAGTAATACCAAAAGCAAAGATTACAATTGAAGAAGGCGGACGGTATTATACAGGATTTGCACTCGTGACAGGACGGGTTGGCTTACTTGATTTTGATTATGAGGTTGATGCAGGGAAAGACTCGATCTGCGAACTTAATGCAAAAGTATACGGCAAGGGTGACGATAAGATATTTATCAAAGAGAAAGTGTTTTTGAATGGTGAAAATGCAAGGAGCGTTATAAAGAGCAGAGTCGCGATATCCGACAACGCTGTTGCAGAGTTTACGGGAGTAACAGAGGGGCATGCACCTTATGCGCGCGGTCATGTGGATTGTGTTGAGGTTGTGCAGGGGAATGCGATTGCAAAGGCAGTTCCGATCGTGATGGTCGATAATCCACTGGCAAAAGTTACCCATGAGGCTGCGATCGGAAGTGTGGACAAGAAGCAGGTTGATACCCTATGCGCACGCGGGCTTGAGGAAAATGAAGCGGTTGATGCTATTGTTAAGGGTATGCTGAAGTGAGATCGCAGGGGATTTATGGTGTTTTATGAAACATTATACCACATCATCACTATTACATTTAGGGAGAGATGAACATAAGCGAATATGTTACAATAAATGAAAGGAAGTATTCATTGGAAATGCTTGGGCTTGTTACCGGAAAATTAGGTGAAAAGGTTGATTATACAACCACAAAACAAGAATTGCTTATACTTTGTGAAGTCCTCGATAATCCATATAGGCTCCCATATCTTTTGGAAACGTATTATTCTATGAAGATCAGTGACGAACAATCGTTCCGTTTTTCACTGTTGAGGGTACAAGTTGATTCTGATCTGAGGATGCATGAAGATATACAAAAACACCAGCAGCGAAATTATATAGCAAGAACGATTGAAAAACTGCTATATGGTGACTTGATGCTTGAAACCGAAAAAGTATTGGATTTTGATGTTGATTGATTGTGGGAAAATATTAAAGGTATTAAACTACTATGTATATATGTCATAAGTTTGAATGTTTATTATAAGTTTGGATATTAAAATATATATTTATCGTTAAAGTTTATCAGGTGATTTAAATGACGGATGAATCAACACAACAAAGAGTTAGTTCAGGTATTCCTGGATTGGATGAAATGCTAAGTGGAGGGTTTTTTGAAGGAACAACAAATGTCGTGTCAGGTGAATCTGGTACAGGCAAGACTATTTTTGGTTCACAGTTCTTGTACGAAGGTGCAAAGAATGGTGAAAAAGTAATGTGTATCATTACATCAGAAGAATCAAAATCTATCGTTAAAGAGATGAGGACATCTTTTGGATGGGATTTGGATGAACTTGTGGAAAAAGGTCTTCTGACATTTGTTGATATTACTGATCCAAGTTTACGGTTACAAAAGAGTGTTGAGATCGCGCCATCCGAACTTATCAAAAGTTTCAAAAAATTGGTGGAAAGCAAGATCGAAGAGGTTCATCCGGATCGTATTTTCATTGATTCCATTGAAGCGTTGTTTTTGGCGATCGAATCAAATTATAAGTTGAGAACACTTATAGACGATGTGTTTGGTGTGTTTAGAAGACACAATGTCACATCTTTGATTACTGTAGGTGTGATGTATAAACTTGATAATATGGTTGAGTACGGTGCCGATTCTGTGGTCAGGCTTGGACGTATAATGGCAGGTAACAATCAACAGCGCTCGGTATATGTCATGAAAATGCGCGGATCTGCTACAAGCAACGAAGTACGGGTCTTGAGTATTACCGATAACGGAATGGCTGTGCTTAAACAATCTCCATATCTGGAATGATCAATAACTAAAGCGATATCCGTATAAAGTATAATTTGGAAATATCCGGATTGTCGCTTCTTTTCTCTTCTTTTTCAGTAGCTATTTACTATTTTTCCCCTTATCTAATTGTTTTAGGTTAAAGTAAGGGAATAATTGTTGGTAGCTTTTTTGGTATTTGTATAGCTGATATTTTTAGTGCAAATTTCGAATCTATACTAATCAAAACCAATGCGACCGCCGTCAGGCGGCATTTTCCATAAGATACTGTCGTGAAGACGCTAAATCGTTAGTAAATATCTTATTGGCAATGAGGGGATGCGCTTCTTAATAGTGATTGAAAGTCTCTGAATTTGAAGAGCAAGGCTTAATTCATGCTTTTGAATACACTCACGAACTTGCGTGGAATGTGCTGTGTGATTATTTGCGCGAGAAGGGAAACCAGAATATACATGGCTCACGCGATGCCAACGCGCGAAGCTTTTAAGCTGGGCTTGATCCATGATGGCGATAGTTGGATGGATATGATGGCACTATCTCAAAAATCAGTTATTTCAATAGAGGATTTATCAAAATCGATAATTACATAGACACGGATTTCACAGATTTACACGGATTTAAGCTTGTTCGGAATCGACATCAGAAGAGTCTATTTGGTTTGTAGTGCAAAGTGTTTGATATTTGATAAACATCAAATC
>DQIO01000327.1 GCA_020793555.1 Methanosarcinaceae archaeon
ATGGAACAGTGTCAGATCATATATCTAGCGATATTGTATGGTTGACTCGACACTAGTGAAATAATGCAATATTTTTATAATTGAATTGTGACTGTAGGAAAAGTGATAAAATCTGAACATTATGAATAATGTTCAAAAACAAAACGTTGTGCTGCGATGTGCTGCATTTATTTCATAAGTTGGAATGCCTCGAAATTCGAATATTTCCGACAATCTCATTAGTATCTTTATATTTTGTTAAGATGCCGATAGTAACGGAAAAATGATGTGAAAAAATGTAAAAACTGCATCTTACAGCCACTCATTATAGGTACCGTTCAGTAAACCAATCAAAACAAGTACAATGATGAAACTTGAATCTTAAGAGCACTTTTCCATCAATTGTTCACTGGACGGATGTCACACGTCCGCAGTGTCTGCAATGGTGTAGAATATTTGATCCAATTACCTGTCGCTTAAGCAGTGTTTTGCATTTTCCGCAGATTTTTTTGGCAGCATTTTCCATAATCCTCACCTCACGCGAAAATCATTATTGAATCAAGCCTTGCAGTTCCTTTTTTGGTCCAATATTCACAAACACTGCAGACTTGTATATTTTCACTGTTCGTTTTCAATTCAGAATTGCATTCTGGGCATTTTTTCAATAAATTCATGTTTTAAATCCTCCTGATTAAAATGTTTTTAAATCAAAAACCAAGCACTTGCGGTTATGTGCTATTATTATTAACAGTTCCATATTATCACAGTTCCAGATATACATTACGTATTATTTGTATATGTTGCAATGTAGACAAGAGATAATATGGAAATATTCAAAACCGAACATTTTGTATTACCACCTCCATTGGTGTTACTAATTTATACAATCGTGTTACGAGTTGATAAACTTATCTGTTGTTTTATCGGCGTTTGCCAATAACATCTTTTACCAAATAGTACGGCAAACGCGGTGCAATCCATTTCATGAAGGAAAGATAACCCAGCTTTCCTGTTGCGAGATAGATATATTTGTTTAACATTGGTTCATTGTTGACCAGCATCTTTGACGATATTTTCGGGAATCGATAGAACAATTTAGAAAATATAGATGAATATTTCAAATTCGGTAAAAATGAGTCCATACATCTTTTGTGATAAGAGGCAAGTGATCCCTGTGAAAAATCGTCATTTTGCCATGCATCAATTGCGGTTTCTGCTGCCATATTCCCGGAAGCGATCGCATACGCCATCCCCTCGCCTAAAAATGCATCAACATATCCGGCTGCATCTCCTACAAGCAATATGCGGTTTGCATATGTTTTCCTGTCCAATCCACCAATCGGCAGGAAATGTCCCCTAGGTTTTACATTTGTATGATCAAAACCAAGCCCCTTGATAAAAGATAGATAAGCATCCATAGGTCTTAAAAAATCCTGACTCCTGTTAGCAATTCCTACAGAGAAATGCCCGTCCTTTGGAAATACCCAACCGTACCCTTTTGGAACAACACCAAAATGAAATTCGCCTTTGTTCAGGATATACTCATCTATCCACTCATTTGATGCAGGTATCTCTGCCTCAAGTGCAAAACAGATTTCCTGTGATGTGAAAGGCGGCCTCACATTCTTTGCGCATACGCTGTTCACACCGTCTGCACCGATCACGACCTTTGACCTGAAAGCACCTTCTGTGGTTTCAACAACAGCGCAGTCCTCATCCGTGTGCGTAGATCTTACACGCACACCCTCAATGAGTTCTGCACCCGCATCAACAGCACAATTGGCGAGGTGGTGATCTAACCTGTCGCGCGACACCATAACACTTAGACGCTCGCATGCCTCTGATTCAAGACTGCATGTCCCATACCTGATCCTTGCACCAAAGCATTCACGCTCAATTAACGAATTCGGAAGTTTTATACCAAGATTTGATAGTGCGTGTTCAGATAATGCGCCGCCACATGGTTTCACTCTTGGAAGTGTGTCTTTCTCAATAATTAACGTATTAAGCCCTGCTGTTGCAACATTCCGCGCGGCTGTTGAACCTGCCGGACCGGTGCCGATTATGATCGCGTCGTACATTTGTATTCAAAATATACTCGAATGTACAGATAAATGTTTGTTTTAGCTCTCACTACAAAATTACAATTTCGGCATCAATGGGTGCAGCGCTCGTGTTTAACTTCAATCAGATTCGAAGCTTAAGACATCTATTTATAACACAGTATCCAATCCTCATACATGGCATTGAACAAAATTTTTGTCGCCGCCATGCTGATGATCGTGGTCTTTGCATTCGCAATCTCGCCGGATCAGCAGGATACGGGGGCAGATGGAAAAAACATTGTAAAGCATTCGAGCATTGTTACAGTATCAGACCCATACAGCGCATTTTTCATGATAGCAAATGCACAAGAAGGGATGAATGAAGATACCGAGGTCACTGTATATAATCAGGATCTTGCTCTTGTGAAAGAAAAGAGGAACGTGGACCTTGATGCAGGATACAACAGCATTGAGTATGTTGATGTTGCATCCCGCATCGATCCTACTTCTGTTATGTTTGAGGATACAAAATATCCCGACACTTTCGTTGCCGAGCAGAATTACCAATATGACCTTGTGAGCAGCAGTAAATTGCTTGACAAGTATCTTGACAAGGAAATATCGGTAACTGACGGTGATGGGACATCATACACTGGAACACTTTTGAGCCACGGCAATGGAGTTGTTTTGAAAACTGGTGGTGGTGTAGTGTCACTTACAGATATTTCAAAGATCGAGTATCCTGATGCTGCCGGATTGTTGACTAAACCGACACTTGTTTGGCAGGTTTATTCACCTGTTGCGGGCAGCCGTGATGTGCTGACATCATACCTGACAGGCGGTATGTCGTGGAAAGCGAATTATATCGTGAAGACAAATGCAGCCGATACAAAAGCGGATGTGACCGCATGGGTGTCTCTTGATAATCAGGCAGGTACATCCTTCAATAATGCAAAACTCAAACTTGTGGCAGGAGATGTACACCGTGTGTATGACCGACCGGTTCAATTTGCAGGCTTTATGTACGATATAGATTCCGTTGCCAAGGCTGTGCCTGAAAGTTTTGCAGAGGAAAGCCTGTTTGAGTACCACCTCTATACTCTGGATCGAACTACAACCCTAAAGAATAACGAGATCAAACAGATATCACTGCTCAGTGCCGATGATGTGCCTGTGAATAAGGAATTCATATTCGATGGTACGCAGGATAGTAAGGTGCGTGTGGTTTTGGAGATGAAAAATTCAGAGGATATGGGACTTGGCATGCCGCTTCCCAAAGGTGTTGTGAGGGTATATAAGGCAGACACTTCAGGACAACTTCAGTTCCTTGGTGAGGATGAGATAGACCACACCGCAAAAGATGAATATGTGCGCGTGTTTGTCGGAAATGCATTCGACATTACAGGCGAGCGGAAGCAGACCGATTACCAGAGAATTGGTGAGGATGTTCGCAGGGAGAGCAATGAAGTCACGATCAAGAATCACAAATCTGAGTCGATTGATGTTGTTGTTGTGGAACATTTTTATGGTGACTGGGATATCATTACAACGTCCGATACCTATACAAAAAAGGATTCACGCACTATCGAGTATATAATCTCGGTGCCTGCTGATGGAACAAAGACAGTATCGTATACAGTAGAGAATACGTATTAAGGATTCTGGAGGAAGATGAGCAGGACTGATAAACCTGCTCTCTTATTTTTTTTTGTGCCTGATACAATTCATCATTCACAATCGTGGTATTTTATTTTTTAGGTGCCATGTACGCAACATCAATCGATGTTAACAGTGTATTGTTCGAACTGTCACGACCCACCATTGTCCCGGAAAAGATTAAATTTTTTGAGCCGATCTTTATCTCATCACCAATATCAAAATCGTATGTATCCCCGAATATGTGCAATTTGCCCATGTTTGAAGAAGTGATTATTAGTTGATTCAACAATGCTCCTGTATTTTCTTCATTTTTATACACGGGAATATCCATCTTCGATTTTTCGAAGTTGAGGACTTCATATGCCAGACAGGTTGGAATATAACCACCACACGGTCCTGTACGGCTTTCAACCAATCCCAAAACCCTGAGGTTTTGCATTTGGTTTCGAACTGTTCCTTCTGATCTTTTTACGGCTTTGGCAATTTCACTGTTTTTCAAAGCCAATCCGCTCATTCTATGGGTATGAATAACTGTTGAAATAATGTCTTTTTGTACAGGCCTTAAATCGATATTATCACCTCCGCTTGTGTTACTAATTTAGTCAATCGTGTTACTAGTTGATAAACTTGTCTATTGTTTTGCTATCATTGAATGCAAACAAAATAATTGTTCCAGCAGGAGTATTGAGAATAAACACTATATTTGAATATTCACAAAAAAACGCAAATATTGCAAAGTACAAGATAGTGATATCTATCAAATCAAAATAATGACCCTCATGGAGAGGACGGAATTATATTCGCCCTCACCATTTTTACTCCCTAACCCGCGTATAATTGTTCATATGTGCCACATGGAGACACTACCAGAGCTCACGCCCACATATTACGTATTTATATAATCGTGTTACTAGTTGATAAACTTTTCCACTGTTGTTTTGCAATTATTGGATGCAAACAAAACAATTGTTCCAGCAGGAGTATTGAGAATAAACACTATATTTGAATATTCACAAAAAAACGCAAATATTGCAAGTATAAGATCGCAATATCTATCAAATCAAAATAATGACCCTCATGGAGAGGGTGGAATTATATTCGCCCTCACCACTTTTACTCTCCAACCCGCGTATAATTGTGTATATGTCCCACACGTGTACACTATCAGGACTTTCACCTTTATATGTGTTCTGAGTATTTAAAAAATAATTATATATGTTGTGGTAGATTACTTTAACCACATGTTCGAACTTGTAGATTCCCTGATATCAGATTATGGATACTTTAGCCTTTTTTTAACCAGTTTTCTGGCATCCACGATCCTGCCATTTGGCTCAGAAGGTGTGGTTGCACTGCTTATACATTCAGGTTTTGACTTGTTCACAGTTGTTATGGTTGCGACTGTGGGTAATTATCTTGGCGCATGTACGACCTATTATGTCGGACTAAAGGGGCGTAGCGAAATTATTGAGAAATATCTGTCAATTTCACAGGGACAACTTGCAAAGACCGATAAATTATTTCAGAAATATGGAGTCTATGTGTTACTGTTCACGTGGGTGCCAGGCATCGGTGATGTAATTACTGCTGCCGGAGGGTTGCTGAAACTTCCATTCAAGATATTTTCGATCTACGTTTTTGTAGGCAAGTTCGCACGTTATCTTGCAATAGCCTATTTAATAAGCCAACTTTGAAATAAAATTGCACTTTGCACAATCATGTGCATGCAAGAGTATTTTGTGGATACTTCATACAGTTTATTATAATTATAACGATATATTTATATACACAGTTATAAAATATATATTTTAACAGTTATGGAGGGATATGTATGAATGAAGTGGACATAATTGACCAAGATTCACTAAGGAAAAATGCACTATTGATACCAATCGCCGTTATTATCGGAACATCCATTGCAATTGCAGCATATACATTTGTGCCTGAGAATGCCATGGGTCTGATACTGTTGACTTCCATAATAGCGAGCTATGCAATATTCAATAAAATTAAAAAAGATTAGTTTTGTACTGCTTTACGATATCCTTATAGGCAATTAATTCTATTGTAGTGTACTCTACCGACCAACATGGTTTTTGTAGCTAAATATTAAAATGTGGGCTCGTGGTCTAGCCGGTTATGACGTCGCCTTCACACGGCGGAGGTCCTGAGTTCGAATCTCAGCGGGCCCATTTGTGAGGTATCATGCGAAGCAGGATGCCTCGGACCGCGCTCCAGAAGCGTAATCTGGGTTGCGAATCTCAGCGGGCCCATTTGTGAGGTATCATGCGAAGCAGGATGCCTCGGACCGCGCTCCAGAAGCGTAATCTGGGTTGCGAATCTCAGCGGGCCCATTGTTTTGATTCTCTTCTTCCGATGGCGTTTTTAGTAATAAATTGAGGTGTTTTTCTAGTACTGCAACTCTTGTTTTAAGATCAGATTCTTCATTTGGTTGTACAACTATATTTCCATCAAAATCTTTGTTTAAAGAGATGAGGCAATGGCAAAATGCACCAAATACCTTTAAAACTTTTGTAGTTCTGGATGGCGAGTATTTGATTAACCGGTAATACTCCTTCTACATAATCCTTATTATGTGGCAGCACAGGTTTGATTTTATATGGTATTCTAACTTTCTTTTTTATAAATGCTAAACCTTCTCCTAAAAAATCAGTACGTTTTGTTTGGAAAATTGAAATAGCATGGTTTTTGATTTTTTGATTTTTTCCGTGAATAATAAGACATATTTGACCCCACATGCCGAATATACTTCATAACCATAGTCGTATGCTCTTGTTTTTCTGGTTAAGCTACTTTTTATTGGTATTCTGAAAAAATCTGAAAGTGTGGATTGTTTTATAGAAATTATATAGATTTTTATCTTTTCTTTTTGTAACTTCAACGGTTTTCCAAACAGTTTTGTATATTGTTTTTTCTCAATTTCGCTTTTTAAACTTATAGTTGTTTTAGCAACAGTTTCAAAAAAATCGTTGAATTGAACCAATATGTATTTATACCCTTTTCCAACTATTGTAATCATGGATTATGCCTCTATTAGAGTTATTTTTATCATTAGAACTGATTTAATACTCTAATTGGCATAATCATTTATATTTCTTTTTAAAATAGTATTTTGATACTTAAAAATCAAATTTTATACCTAAAAAAGGATGAAAAAAGAGGATAATGAAAATGGAGGCATTTCAATCGAAATGCCATTGCCTCAATACACTAAATAATGGTCTACTGCCGAAAAGGGTATATACTAACTGATATGTAAATCAAACTTAATTTCGTGTAGAGTCCAAATTACACCGTAATATGTTACTACGTATCACATTAACAAAATAAATACGGCATAAGCAGACAAATGCCATATCAAATTTAATTTCAAGGAGAATAAAATGACAACAGCATACGATATTCCTGCAGATGATATGATCACAAAAGTTGCAGAGAAATTGAAGGAAAACGAGCACATAAACCCACCTGAGTGGGCAGCTCATGTAAAGACAGGTGTGCACAAGGAATTGCCGCCAGTTGATGCAGATTGGTGGTACACCCGATGTGCTGCTGTACTTCGTACAGTATATACAGAAGGTCCAATCGGTGTGGAGAGACTCCGATCAGTATATGGTGGAAATAAGAACAGAGGCGCAACCCCATCCAAAAAAGCAAAGGGCAGCGGTTCAATTGCAAGAGAATCCTTGCAGCAGCTTGAGTCTGCCGGATTTGTACGCAAACTTAAAAGCGGTCGTGTTCTTGCACCTGCAGGTCAGTCTTTTATGGACAACACAGCATATGATGTCAAAAAAGAGATTGTTGAAAAGATTCCTGGACTTGCAAAATATTAAGTTCAACTTGATCTAATAATGATTCTGGTCGCATAGCGACCAATGACCTAACCTATAGTTAACGTCAAAACACATATAGTTCAGATATAGTGCATATGCAGTTCAGATTAGATTAGATTAGATTAGATTATAATTGTGGTGACAGTATGGCAGATGATCTTGAAGCATTACGAAGAAAAAGGCTTGCAGAACTCCAGCAGCAACAGCAAGGTTCACAGCAAATGGGCGGTGGTGCTGACATGCAGGCTGCTTATCAGCAGGAGCAGGCAAAAGCAGAGATGGATGCTCAAAAGCAGACAATTCTCCGCCAGATCATGACACCTGAGGCGCGTGAACGTTTGACAAGGCTCAAGATGTCAAGAAAGGAGATGGTTGAGCAGATCGAAGCGCAACTTATAGGGCTTGCCCAGAGTGGTCGTTTGCAGGCAAAGATCGATGATGCAAAGCTTAAGCAGCTTCTTATGCAGATGCAGCCAAAAAAGCGCGAAACAACCATCAAACGCGTATAATTATAACCATGAAAGCATCGGTACTGTTCAGTGGCGGAAAAGATAGTTCACTATCTGCGATCCTGCTTGATCAGTTCTTTGATGTCGAACTCGTGACTTGCAGTTTCTCAGTTCTCCCAATTGGGGATATAGCTAAAGAAGTAGCCGAAAAAATGGGATTTCCACACCGGGTATTGAAACTTGATGACGAGATACTGGAAAATGCTTTCAATATCATTGTCAAGGATGGATTTCCCAAAAACGCGATAAATTATATTCATCACAAAGCGGTTGAGACACTTGCATCCGATGATGTGGCGGTCATTGCAGATGGTATTCGGCGCGATGATCGTGTCCCTCTGCTGACAAATCCACAGATTCACAGCATCGAGGACAGGTATGGTGTATATTATATCTGCCCGCTTTTGGGATATGGTCGGGCGGCTGTCAATGCACTTGTCGAGCAGTATCTTGTGATTACGGAAGGTCAGAGTGACGATATCATAAAAGCCGATTATGAAACCGAACTCAGGGAAGTTATTCGGCAAAAAATTGGACAGGATGAAATTGATAAAATATTTCCGTCACATGTTCAGTCAAGGGTGATTGGTCGGGTAAAATGACATTGATATGTGGACATCCGCAATGTGTCATCAAAACTCGTGCAATATCATCGATTAATGATTTATAGGATAATCTAGTTATTAGTCCAAACCTTGATATACAGCTTATAATATTAACAAATTATCAAATCGTAGGTGAGATAAGTGAGTCATAATTCAAAAGGACAGAAGATGAGGTTGGCAAAAGCCCATAGGCAGAACCATCGTGTTCCAACATGGGTGATGGTGAAGACCGGTAGAAAGGTCACAACCCATCCAAAGAGAAGACACTGGAGAAGAAGCAGTTTGAATGTGAAGTAAGGTGATGATAATGGAAGAAGACGCAGTTAAAGAGCAGGTTTATACAATTCCACTCCGTGATGCAAAGAATGCGCCAAAGTGGAGAAGGGCAAACCGTGCAATGAGGATTATAAGAAAATACCTTGTAAGGCACATGAAAGCCGACCCTGAGCAGCTCAAGATCGACAAGACGATCAATGAGAAGATATGGGAGAGAGGTACTGAGAAACCACCAAGGTCAATTCGAGTTCGTGCAGCGAAATTCGAGGACGGCGGTGTTGAAGCAGAACTTGCATAAGTGTTGTCAAACCGCTTAATCCGAGTAAATTCCCCATTTTGGTCGAATTTACTCGAACTATATATTTTAAAATGTATACTCTAAAAAGTTGAATTGATAATGATCCGAACATTAAATGTATATGACAATCCGGTAATTGGGGTATTTGCCACATGCACTGAAGATGTGGCACTTGTTCCTATCGGCACACAATCAAAGGTATGTGACTTACTTGCAGAGTTTCTTGATGTCCGGGTTATAACTGCTCTAATAGGAGGCAGTACAGTAGTTGGTTCACTTGTCCGTGGAAATTCAAACGGGTTTTTGATTCCAAACATTGCAGACCCTGACGATATAAAAGACGTGGGTCTTCCGGTAAGTACGCTTCCAGGGAAACTTTCGGCGGTTGGGAATATCATTTTAGCAAATGATTCCGCTGCATTGGTACATTCGGAAATGTCAAATGCGGCAATAAAAGTCGTATCCGATACACTTGGCGTGGATGTCCACAGGGGCACAATTGCAGGATTGAATACTGTTGGTATGGCAGGGACGGTAACAAACAAAGGATTGTTGATTCATCCAAGAGCAACTCAGGCTGAGATCGAGAACCTTGAAAATATATTTGAACTTCCTGTGGAAATCGGGACATCAAATTTCGGTTCACAGCACGTTGGTTCCGGAGTGCTTGCAAATTCAAAAGGTTATGTTGCAGGCTCCAAAACGACTGGACATGAACTTGGAAGGATCGAGGATGCACTCGGGTTAATAGATGTGGTCGATAATTCATGATTACTACTTGATGCTATATTCAACTTAAATTACAATTAAACTTATAACTATTAGACCAGTCAAAGGTGATTTCACATGAAGAATTATGTTGTCAAAGGCACATTCAAGGCAGGACATGAATGGAAAAAGTTCACTAAGAACGTAGAAAGCCAGAATGAGAAGAATGCAGAGGAGAAGGTGTATTCTATATTCGGCAGTAAACATAGTATCAAACGATTTCTTATTAAGATCGATAGCATTGCAGAGGCGTGATGCCAATGGCCGGAGTCAGTGAGCAGGATGCCAAGAATCTCGCTATGCAGCATCAAGAGTTGCAAAAGCGAGCAGAGATGATTCAGCAGCAGATGGCTGCAATTCAGATGTCAGCAGAGGATTGTGTTCGGGCGATTGTTGCGATCGATGAATTGAAAGATGCAGAGGATGGGGTTGAGACAATGCTTCCTATCGGCTCGGGTACATTCATTCATGCTAAACTGAACAAGGTCGGCAAAATCGTTGTAAATGTTGGAGCAGGCATCAGTGTAGAAAAGACAGTGGATGGTGCAAAAGAAACACTTACCAAGCGCAGTGAGCAACTTGGCAAGATACTTGAGCAGATGAACGCATCATTGGCTCAGATCGGTCAGAATTTGCAGGCAATTGAAGCTAAAGCTTCTGAAATGCAAGCACCACAATGAATGCTGAATGATCGCGATCTAAATTTATCATTTTTTTTTAATTTTTGTTTTTTTTTAATTTCAATTTAATTACAATTTTAAGGGGTATGTCAATTGTTCAACAAGCTCAAGGATAAACTAAACGGTTTCAAAAAATCACTTGGCAGTACGATAGATGAGAAAGCTGTACCCATTAAGAAAACTGAAGTGCCTGTGGGTGCAAAACCTATTGCAGAGGACATCAGGGAATCAGAGATAAAACCTGAAAAAAAAGTAGGTTTTGCTCAAAAAGCCAAAGCTCTTGTTTTCGAGCGTGAAGTTTTCCTTAATGAGGGCGATCTTGAAGATCCCCTGTGGGAACTGGAGATGGCATTGCTTGAGAGCGATCTTGCAGTATCTGTTGCAGAAGCCATCGTTGAATCTGTCAAGACTGAACTTGTGGGCACAAGCAAGAAGATCGGTCGCAACACAGGTAATGTTGTTGAGCAGGCACTTAAGAATGCGATTTACAATGTCATGTCTGCAAATATATTTGATTTCGATGAGTTTATTAAAAATGCACCAAAACCCGTAAATGTTGTTTTTATTGGCATAAACGGAACCGGTAAGACTACATCAATTGCAAAACTTTCGAAACGACTGAAAGATATGAATTATTCGGTTGTCATTGCAGCAGGAGATACTTTCAGGGCCGGTGCTATCGATCAGATCGCAATACATGCAGAAAGGATCGGTGTGAAACTTATCAAACAACAGGAAGGCAGTGATCCTGCAGCAGTTGTGTATGATGCTGTCCAGTATGCAAAAGGACATGATATGGATGTGGTTCTTTCAGACACTGCAGGACGTATGCATACCAACGTGAACCTGATGGCGCAACTTCAAAAAGTGTGTCGTGTAACCCCGCCAGACCTTTTGATCTTTGTTGATGAAGCAGTTGCAGGGAACGATGCTGTCGAACGAGCATCACAATTCAATGATGCGATCCCGATAGATGGTTCAATACTGACAAAAACAGATGCTGACGCCAAAGGCGGTTCTGCAATATCGATTGCATATATCACAGGGAAACCGATACTGTTCCTTGGTATGGGCCAGGGATATGACGACCTGCAGAAATTCGATCCTGAATGGTTCGTAAACCAGTTGTTCGAGTAGGGTTTACGGTATCCACTTCAAAAATCAGGGTAAAATGCACATTAGGATTATCTAAATCAAGTGCCAAGCAGGCTTTCAATTTCAAGATGGAGTTAGTTACCCTTAGATTTGAAGCGGATACGACTCATAACCCAATAACCCAATAACCCAAACCTGCGATTCTCATATCTGTAAATATGGCACCGCTTAAAAACCATTTTATATTTCATATTCATGGCGTGGGAACGTGCCGTAAGCATGCGTTCGCGCCGTTTTTCTCATGAACTCGATAAACCAACCGCCTGTGCTAAACACAAGGTGCACCGACAAGACATGTACGATATTTTTAATGTCGTATCAATAACTATAGGAAGCGTATCCCGCATTCCATCATTACCAATAAGATATTTACTAACGATTTAGCTTTTTCACGACAGTATATTATGGAAAATGCCGCCTGACGGCGGTCGCATTGGTTTCGATTCATATAGATTTGAATTTTACACTAAAAATATCAGCTATACAAATACAAAAAAAGTATTCAAAGACAAAATTATGCCAGTGAATACGGATGTTCTTCTATATTCTTAATTCCGAAATCAAGTGCTGAATCAGCACACAGCATATCGATCCTGTCCATTGATCTAAACAATACGATTGTATATTTGGTGGCGTATCCTGAATGGTGATATTACCTCCACGATGTCATTGGGAACCACAAAAAGTTTCCCCTCCATGATCTTGATGCCTACCGCAACAGTTCACATAAATTCTGCACAGACCCAGACAGCCGAATATCCAAACCTCTCCATCAAGGAGCCATCGATAGTATGTCCACATTTTCTCAAAATTTTATAAGGGGTTAGGTGGGGCTATCTCGTATGACCATATTGTTCGGAGATACTGTCATGAAAATTTTAATACCGCTTATATATTTACCGAGTGATGCTATGTGACTGCCTATAACTACCTGTGACAGATTGTGTAAAATGCAGCAATTGCTACGGGATACACCATAATTACAATTAAAATAATCTTAGCACCTGCGTTTTGAGAAACCATATATAGTAATATATCCTTCGATGATGAGAAGGACGAACACCCATGAATATAAAGTGCAGCAAATGTAAAAAAGATGCAATTATTTTCCAAAAATACTCTGGAATGCACCTGTGTAAAAAGCATTTCATTGAAGATGTTGAACGGAAAATCAAGTTGACCATCAGAAAGCATTTCAACATTCAAAAAAATGACATAATTGCAATTGCACTTAGTGGTGGAAAAGACAGTGCAGTCCTGTTATACATGCTTCATAAGATATTCGACAAACGACCGGATATTGAACTTATAGCCATTACAATTGATGAGGGAATAGAAGGCTACCGTGAGCATACGCTAAAGATTGCGAAAGAACTGACTGCAAAATTGGGTGTACGCCACATTGTCCGCTCTTTTGAGGACGAATTTGACATCACCCTTGATGATATCGTATCAAAGGAACGAGAAAAAGGTGCATGCAGTTACTGTGGTGTCCTTCGAAAAACGCTACTAAACAAGACCGCAATTGAAATCGGTGCAACAAAACTTGCAACAGGTCATAATCTTGATGATGAAGCACAGACGATACTCCTGAATCATTTGAGGGGTGAAGTGTCACGTATGGTCAAACTCGCACAACCCCATGCGCTTGAAGGACTTGTACTTCGTGCAAAGCCTCTTCGATACATTCCTGAAAAAGAGGTGGCACTCTATGCTATTGTCAACGACCTGCCAGTTGATTTTTGCGAATGTCCGTATGCCCATGAGGCGATACGGGGTGAAATCCGGGATATGCTAAACGATTTTGAAGTGGCTCATCCGGGTACAAAATATTCCCTGCTTAAAGGCTTTGACACTATGGCGCCAATAATATCAAAAGAATATACGGATATAGAGCTTGCAAAATGCCGAATTTGCGGTCAGGCATGCAGTCTTGATATTTGTCAGGCATGTAAATTGCTTGGTCGTGTATAATGTTGATTCTTGTATCATATTCACAAAATGATTTTCCTTAAATTAGCGCCTGCTTGACAACTCTGTAATTTTCTAATAAATACATTTCAAGAGCACATCATTTAATATCATTTTATACCATATATTAATTAGAATTTGAGATGAATGAAACGGCTTCTATCTTCAACGTTAATATTAACATTAACATTAATATTAACATTAACATTAACATTAACATTAACATTAACTTTAACTTGAACTCTGATCATAAAAACCATTCAATTGATATCGAACCTGACCGGTTGGCGTGCAAAAAAACAGGTTAAAGCAGCCCATGAATTAGAAGAACTTGTATTAAAATGCGAACTTGATGAAGATGCATTTGTTACTGCAACTTCTGATGATATTGAATTTTTGGAGTCGAGCACACCAAGCAATGCACTTGTGATACGTTCGCTGCAAAAACAATTGGATAAGCTAAAAAAGAAAATGCTTACATGAATTTTTTAAAAAATGGTGTGTATTCTTTACACTTGAATAACTACTGATAGTTTATAAGTTCATTTACATCATATAATTTTCTGCCAGTACTGCTCAGATATAAACGTGTCCACCAAACTGTTGTAAGGGGCGGAATAACAGCAATTGATATCACAATATCTGCAAATGACCACAGTGTTGAGAGCACAGGCACCGAACTTATAACATTCCCAATAATACCAATTAATATTGATATTGATATCAGTATCAGCCATATGAGAAATACATCCAGTTTATTGCCCATGAAAAATCGAAATCCCACCTCCAACGCACCGATCGGATCAAGCTTTTCCACAACCAATGCATACTTGACAATCGCGAGTATGATACTTGCAACCAAGACATACAGCATCCATATAAAAAAGCCTACTTTAAATATAGTTGAACTTCCTGCGGTTTCTTCAGGATTGGACAAAATTAAATTAAAATCTTCTACTGCAAGTACTCCGGGTACAATAAATACAATTCCTGCGAGCATGATCAATGCAAGTAGGATACTTGTCCAAAATAGGCTGAACACATTTTGATTTCCATATAGGAACATGTCGCTTAATTGTGTATCTCCTGTTTCAGAAGCAACTTTAGACATTCCAATCGCACCTGCTGTGAAATATGATTGAATGAACATCATTAAGATCATTATTGCCACAAAACCTGCTATTATCAATTTAAAGTGTTCAATAGCAACAGATGATAATACACCAATCATCTGTTCAGGTGAAATATTGGCAGGATCAAGACTTATTAGTGACAATTCAGGCATCACAAAAACAACAACAAAAATAACAAAAGCTAGTATTCCCAGCAAACCGTTTATTCCCAAGTTTAGTATATAAGGTAAGCTGATGTTTAGATTTTTTTTCCATGTGTCAAAACCCTTGTTAATGACTGCTCCAATATCTTGTGACATTTAATATGTATCTCCTATTACGGATAATGGTAAATGTTTGTATAGAATTTAATGGATATATACCCTCTGTTCTTGAATATATTGATGGATGATTAACAAGGATTTCTATCGAAATCCTCTAACGAATACTAATATGTACAGTTAATTGCATGTAACTTTTATACATGTCGTTACACCAAAGGGAGAATAATACATATGAACAAGGAATCAAAGGAGATTACCGTAGTTGCACATTGTCTGATGAACCAGTCATCCTGCCTTTTGGGATTTAATGCACCAGTATTTGCACCTACCGATATCAAAGGTAAGAACATAATCCAGCTACCATGTCCTGAAATGATATATTTTGGTATGAACCGCCGTGAAATTACCAAAGACCAGTTAGACCATCCAAATTACAGAACGTTTTGTCGCGAGCTGTTTGAACCCTTTGCAGACATGATCGAACAGTTCGCAGATACAGGCATGTGTATTAAGATCATAGGAGTTCCAAAGAGTCCATCCTGTGCTGCAGAATTAACTACAATTGGAGGCAAAGGAGGACGTGTAGCCGACTTTAACCATGAACACGTGGCTGGAGCAGGTGTTTTATTTGAAGAAATTGAGGAAGAACTTGTACGTCGCAGTATACTGATCGAACTTGAAGACCATAAGTAATTATATAAAAATCAATTGTATAGATATATATTTATACCATAACCAGTATAGTAATAGTTAATGCGAACGGGTTTTTATTTTTACAATCCCCACTCCCAACCCGTTCGTATATTCTTTTATTTCAACTTGTTTGTATTTTTTTTGTGATGTTTCATCATGATTACTATTTATGATATGTTTTGAAATTTTTTATGTGTAATTTTTTAGAGTTGTGAGACTGTCGGAAAAGTCCAGATTTCTGGGAATTTCAACTTATTAAATAAATACAGTACTATGCAGTATGTTGTTCCACTTATTTATATTATGTAGAATGTTTTGATTTCACCACTTTTCCGACAGTCTCTATGCGGTGCGATCAAAAACAATACCGAAAAATCAACCAACACATAACAAAACAGTGTGCAAGCCCCAAAACACACGCAACCTTTAACAACGTATGACACATACCAAGCAGACATATTTGAGATAAAACAAACAAAAGAATGAGGTATTAACCTGTATAAGAAAAATAATAAAAAAGACAAGCATGCTGCACCGCAGATTACGCGAGTGCGTACACCACGTAAAGAAAACAGAGAAGTACTTGCAACCGTAGAGACCATGCTCGGCGCAAACCGAGTGCGATTACGATGCATGGACGGAATTTTACGAATGGGACGAATCCCCGGTTCAATGAAAAAGCGAACATGGATTCGAGAAGGAGACATTGTAATTGCAGTCCCATGGGATTTTCAGGATTCAAAAGCAGACGTTATCTGGAAATACACACGCCCGCAGGTAAACTGGCTTGAACGTAAAGGATTCTTACAATAGACATCGCACACCATGAAGAACCTAAAGGACAAAGTACATCGCATTGACACCGAAGTTGATAAGATGCGCATGCGGCGCAAAGACACTGATTCCACCAAAGTAAAAGAAAATGTCTTTGATATTGCCACACTAAAAACGCTCTACACCCTCTCAAACAAAGGAATTATCCAGGCAATGGGCGGTTCGATCAGCACAGGCAAAGAAGCAAATGTATTCCTGGCTGACGGGGAAGAAAAGGAATGCGCTGTCAAGATATACAGAATATCGACCAGCACCTTCAACTCAATGGAAGAATACATCCTCGGAGACCCGCGCTTTGAGAACATCAGACATCGCAAACGCGACATCATATTTGCCTGGACACGCAAAGAACTTAGAAATCTTACCCGGGCACAAAATGCCGGCATACGTGTTCCAGAACCCATCACAACCGAAAGGAACATACTCGTAATGCAATTCATCGGGGAGAACGGAGTATCCTACCCCCTTCTAAAAGACGTGTCGCTTGACAATGAACTGGCGCACAACATCTTTGAAACCATCAAAGAATACATGCACAAATTATTCAAAGATGCAAAACTGGTACATGGTGACCTGAGTGAATATAATATAATGATAGACCCCAACGACATGACACCCATCATAATAGACATGGGGCAAGCCGTAACACTCGAACACCCACGCGCAGATGTCTTCTTGCGTCGTGACATAAAAAACATTCTTCGATTTTTCAAGCGTTTTAAGATCACAACAACCCCTGAAGAGATGTACACATTCATCCGATACAATGAAGTACAAAAATGATTTCAGGTTTATTAACCCAAAAATGAATTAACCCATCCACATAATAACAGGCGAACATAACATGACACATATCAAAATACCACAAGATAGAATTGGCGCAGTGATCGGTCCAAAAGGTCACGTCAAAGAACTCATTGAAAGAAAATCAACCGCAACACTTGACATAGGCAGCGAATCAGGAGTAGTCGAAGTAATACAGGGTGACGACCCAATAGCATCAATGCGTGCTGCAGATGTAGTTCAGGCAATTGGACGCGGGTTCAATCCTGACAAAGCGATCGAATTCCTTGATGACGATATGCTGATGCTTGATGTAATGGACCTATCACAAGTTGCAAACACACCAAAAGAACTGCTGCGGCTAAAAGGAAGGATTATTGGAAAGGGCGGTAAAACAAGGGAGATCGCAGAAACCATGATCGGGGTCAAAATATCAATCTATGGCAAAACCGCAAGCGTCATCGGACATTCTGATCAAAACCATATAATCCGAACCGCGATCGAGATGCTTATCAATGGTTCAAATCACGGCAGTGTATACAGTTTCCTTGAAAAGAAACGAAACGAACTCCTTCGGTCACAACTTGATTCATACTGACGCGGGTACAGATCAATTTTGACTAATTCGATCCAATCAACAAGTCTGGATTTACCCGAATCGGAATATTGCATCCGCGTACAAGTAGAAACGCTTAATAAGCATCTGTCAAAATATATTAGTGGTGAATAAATGCGAGGATATCTGAGTAAATCAGACATACGAATGTATGCAATATTCGGACTTTTACTTTTACCGATAGCAAGTTTGTGCTACCACGGGAATCTATCCCTTGGGACAATATCATCCCTGCCTTTATTTTTCTTACTTCTGATCATGCTTGCCGCAAGCCGGATAGAGGTTCCTTTTACAAAAATACGTACAAAGAAACCGGAACACCTGACACGTGATGCGCTTGCTCTTGAAGACATCTACGGGATTCCAGTCTTAAATGAACTTAATGTTGAAAAAAGACAGGCATTCGATACCATAATAACATTGAATCTTGGCGGGTTCATAATACCTGTACTTACATTATTGTATCTACTGATAACTCAGCCCGACACATCTGCACTTGAAGTTATGCTTATCATGATCGTCGCCGTGAGCCTGCTGGCCGAAATGATTAGCGGCATCGGTATTGTTGTTCCCGATTACATCGGATTGATCTCGATACCATTTGCATTGATACTGGCACCGCAGAATGCAGCGATTTTTGTTTTTGTATCAAGTGTCGGAGGAATACTGGTAGGCAGTTGTACCACACTTATAACGTTCGACAGGGAAAAAAAGGGAAGTGCTTACATAAATCTTGGTGGCATAGGTGGATTTAAGGCAATTTATGTTTCTGCACTTGCTGCAAGCATTATATCATATTTTATTTAAGGACTGGATGACTTTTTCCGTGCCGCAAGTTTTTCTTGCAGTACATTTCTTGGAATAGCCATTGCCCGGTATTTTGAGATTCCGCTTTCAGTGAACCTGAACGGCTGTGGGGTACGGTCTATACGGGTTGCCCGCATCTTCTGAATTGCCATTACTGGAGTTGGCGTAGTATCGATCTCATTGGTTTGGATCGAATCCAAAAATATTATTCCATCACCAAGGAAATCATAATCATCAAACTGTTTGACTTCAATACCGTGATGTTTTTCTGTTATGAAAAGGGATGATATTTTTTTCACCTTTAGAAGCCGTACCAAACCGCGCCATGAACCTGATTTACGAAAATCGGCAGGTTCAGCAAAAATATTAATGGAATCAAACACAACACGTTCAGGCCTGTATGATTCTATGATCTCGATCATCTCTTCTGATGTCAGCATTGACATGCCGAATATCTCGAGATAACCATCATCAATGTACTTCCCGATATCCCATCCAAAACGTATGAAATGCTGCACCAGTTGCTCCACTCGCTCTTCAAAGGAAAAGAATATGCATTTTTCGTTATTTTTCACACCTTCCACCAAGTACTGCATGCAAAATGTAGATTTACCCGTGCCTGGCGGTCCTGTTACAACAACAGAAAAACCTTTTGGAATTCCACCTTCAATTGATTCATCAAGCCCGGGAATACCGGTGCTGATTCGCTTGATTGGAGTTCGCATTCCACCGGTGTCAAGTTTAGCCTTATAACGCATGCCATCCATGGCAAGAAGCGCTTTTTCAAGAACTATGTTCTTTGCACCAAGTTCTTTTTCATATCTCTCAAGAATCTTGATAGCTTCCAAACTCAAAGTAGTATGTATTGGAAATTTGTTTCTCATATGGCCACCATGTACATAGTTTCACATAATAGTTATAAAAGCTTGTGGTTAGTACATACACAATATTCAAAATGTGTTCATCCTATGTCCACAGGTTTCCCACATCCTGCCAAGAACTTGCCGCGCCCCTGTTTCCCAACGACTTCCCCATCCCACACAATCTCGCCGCGAGAAATTGTAAATTGGGGGAATATACCATCAATACCTTCATAAGGCGTCCAGCCTGCTTTGCTGTGCAGCAGATCACCATTGATCGGGCGCATGTCGCGCGGGTTAACTATTATAATGTCAGCGTCAAATCCTTCTTCAAAACTACCTTTTGACAACCTGTCCAATCCAAATATCCGTGCCGGATTCCTGCTTGTCACATCGATCATGCGCCCAAGAGGTAACAGGTTTTTCTTCACAGCCGCAAGCATGAGCGGCATAAGGGTCTCCACACCCGGCACGCCCGATGGCGCGGTCTTGATATCCACATCCTTTTCAAATTCAAGATGGGGCGCATGGTCAGATGCTACTGCATCGATCAGTCCGTCATTGAGCGAGTTCACAAGCGCCTTTACACTCATGCGATTCCGTAGCGGTGGGTTCATCTTGCCGTACGAACCCAATCGTCCCCAGTCCTTTTTTGTAAGGAACAGGTGATGCGGCGCAACCTCGCATGTGATATTGGATTGTCTCCCCTCCTCGCGCGCGATGTATTTTTCCTGCCTGAGAATTCCCAGCGATTCCCGCGTGCTGATGTGGCAAAAATGGGCGCGCGTGTTGTGTGATGTGATAAGTTTTACAGCCTTTTCTACCGCAAACGCTTCGCAGATGTTCGAACGCTCTTTGGAATGGGATTCCGGAGACATGTCGTTTTTCAGCAATTCCGCCCTTTCAAGCCGGATTGCCTCATCCTCGGCATGGATACAGGCAAGCGCATCAAGTTCCTTGATGATGCCAAGCGCTTTGTCAAATGTTTTGCCATCGATGTTTAGTTCGCCTGTGGATTCTGCCATGAAGATCTCGCCAAAGGCAGTGACCCCAAGTTCCCACAACTGCGGCAGTTTTGTGAGGTTTTCCGTGACCCCGCCATTGATACCAAAATCGATGATAGATTTCCGCCTTGCAGCTTTGTGTTTTTCCTTGAAAGAACTCTTATCGATGGTCGGGGGTATCGTATTTGGATGGTCTATAACAGTAGTGATACCACCGGCGGCGGCAGAGCATGAGCCTGAGTACCAATCCTCTTTGTGCGTGAGTCCGGGGTCCCTGAAATGCACATGCCCATCAATGCCTGCGGGGAGAGTGAGCGCGCCGCCTGCATCGATTACACGGTCAATGCTTGATACATGGATGTTTTTTGCGATCTTTGTGATCTTACCGTCCTCAATCGTGACCTCAGCGGGCTGGAGGTAGTTGTTGAAAAAAACTTTTGTGTTTTTGATAAAGATATCTGGCATAGTCATGTATTAGGGGTTTATACTTATAATTATATTTGTAGGGAAAGTTTTGGGCGATGGGAGCGGAGAGAATTATCGCAAAAAACTGAAAGGAACTTGATGTTGAAGTCATTAATCAACCTGTAAGCCCCGATTACATTCACTTATTTATTCAATATTGTACAAATATACCATAAGCTTTATTGCTAAAAAATTTAAATGAAAAAACCGTATAATATAGCGACTATAGTCGAAATCATAAACATATGAAAGGAGATGAACAAATGGAAAATATGACCGAAAACAAAGGGATGCCACTTCTGGGTGACAAATTCCCCGAGATGAAAGTGCAGACGACCCATGGAGTTTTACAACTACCTGAAGCATTCGCAGGAAAGTGGTTTGTATTATTCAGCCATCCAGCGGATTTTACTCCGGTATGCACCACCGAGTTTGTGGCATTTCAGAAAAGGTATGACCAGTTCAGAGAACTGAACTGTGAACTTATCGGCTTGAGCGTGGATCAAGTATTCGCCCATATAGTATGGGAGGAGTGGATAAAGGAAAATCTTGATGTGGAGATACAATTCCCAATAATCGCTGATACTGGCTTGGTAGCTGAAACATTAGGGATAATCCACCCCGGAAAGGGAACCAATACTGTACGGGCGGTCTTCGTGGTAGATGCTGAAGGTAAAATCCGAATAATTTTGTATTATCCTCAGGAACTTGGTAGAAATATAGACGAAATCGTAAGAGTTGTCAAAGCCATGCAGATATCTGACAAGAACAGGGTCGCAATGCCAGCCAACTGGCCTAACAACGAGATTGTTGGAGACCACGTAATAATTCCACCAGCCACCGATGTCCAGACATCCAAAGACCGACTGATTAAAGCCAAAGAAGGAGAATTTGAGTGCATAGACTGGTGGCTCTGTCATAAAAAACTGTGAATGTAGGACATGCTTGTGTAGCAGTTGTAATATAACTACATAAATGAGTCATCCCATCAAAAACAAAAAATACAACTGCAACATACGGCCTATTCCCGCACCACTGGCCTACGAAAATAGCACCTAATATCGATAAGATCATTCACTTTGTCCCAGCGACACAATACACAAATGTGATAAATCACAATCCTGCGCCTACCCTACTAATATAATTTTATTCATGCGCCACCCATTTAAAGTGCTAACACCTACCATATGGTTAGGGAGTGTAAGTAAAAACAGCAGACACTGTAGTGTTGCGTATATCTAAATCCTCCCAGGGAGCAACTCGAATGAGTGTATGTGAAAGGAAGGATTTCAATGGATAACAATAATCAAAAGAATAAATTAACTACAGCTTTTGGGATACCTGTCGCAAACGACCTTAATAGTATTACTGCCGGAGAACGAGGTCCTGTATTGATGCAGGATGCGCACCTGATGGAGAAGTTGGGTCACTTTGACCGCGAACGCATTCCTGAACGTGTAGTACATGCAAAAGGGGCAGGAGCAGGTGGATACTTTGAGGTTACTGCAGATGTTACCAAATACACAAAGGCAAAGTTCCTTTCCGAAATTGGTAAGCGAACCGAGGTATTTGCCCGCTTCTCCACAGTAGGAGGGGAAAAGGGATCCGCAGATGCCGAGCGTGATCCACGGGGATTTGCGTTGAAATTCTATACAGAGGAAGGAAACTATGATCTTGTCGGAAATAATACCCCGGTATTTTTCATACGTGATCCCTTGAAATTCCCGGACTTCATACACACGCAAAAGCGTAACCCTGCCAACAATTGCAAGGATCCGAACATGTTCTGGGATTTCCTTTCACTAACACCTGAATCAATTCACCAGGTAACCATTCTCTTTTCCGATCGTGGTATTCCAACCTCATTTCGAAACATGAATGGGTATAGCAGTCACACTTATAAGTGGTACAATGAGAAAGGTGAATATTTTTGGGTCCAATATCATTTCAAGACTGATCAGGGAATCAAAAATCTCACCCGACAGGAAGCAGAGATCATGCGCAGTAAGGATTCTGACCATGCTACAAGGGATCTCTATGATGCTATTGAACGGGGAGATAACCCATCATGGACTCTCCAGATGCAGATAATGACACCTGAGCAGGCAAAGGATTACCGTTTTGATATTTTTGATATCACTAAAGTCTGGCCCCATGCTGATTTCCCACCTATCGAGGTTGGCAAGCTGGTTTTGAACCGTAACCCTGAAAATTACTTTGCTGAAGTTGAACAGGCTGCATTCGGCCCCCAGAATCTTGTGCCTGGTATTGCCGTGTCTCCAGATAAGATGCTCCAGGGTAGGCTTTTCTCGTATCATGATTCCCATATCCACAGACTTGGGCCTAACTACCACTTGTTGCCGGTAAATGCGCCGAAAAATACAACTGATAACAGCTATCAGCGTGATGGATCTATGCGTACCGATCTAAACGGTGGCGGCGGTCCGAATTACTGGCCAAACAGTTTTAATGGTCCTGAGCCGGATATTTCTGCAAAAGAACCTCCGATAGATATCTCGGGACAGGCAGATCGTCACCAATATACGCATCCCAACGATGATTTTGTTCAGCCCGGGAATTTGTATCGTGATGTGATGACCGACCGGGACCGCGAGAATCTTGTAGGTAATATTGTTGATCATCTTTTGGGAGCACAAAAGCGTATACAACTTCGCCAGACGGCTCTATTCTTCAAGGCTGATCCGGATTATGGTCGTCGAGTGGCTGAAGGGCTTAAACTGGATACAACGGAAGTTGAGAAGTTGGCTGATATGTCGCACGACGAACGAGTAAAAGCAACATCCTAACTCCAGAACATTCCGTACGATTTATTGCTAAAAGATTAAAAAGTAGAAACGATAGGGAGGAGTAGTTCACTGCATTGGTGTGCGAGTTGACCGGAATAAATGCAACTATTGTAAAATATGCATTTCAAAGTCTCCATGTCCGGCAATTAAACCAATCTTAAAAAGTGATACAGTACGACCGAATTGCTTCTCTTGTGGTATCTGCATTGAAGCATGTCCGGAAGATGCACTTGAATTCAAATTTTAAACTTAAACTTAAACTTAAACTTAAACTTAAACTTAAACTTAAACTTAAACTTAAAAAATAAGTATCTCAGAGTTTGAGATATGCAGTGGCTAATAACTGCCCTTTATGAAAAGTATTTACACCATCGGCACAATAACAGACGCATACTATATTGAAAGTGGGTGCTAATCAGTATGAACAACAAAGTACTGCCGGTTTTGATACTTCTCATTGCTGCTTTTTTGGGAAATGGATGCATAGATCAGTCTGAACCGCAAGTTAACGATGAAAGAATAGTCATCATAGCCAGTATCCTGCCGCAGGCTGATTTTGTGGAGCATGTCGGCGGCGACAACGTAGAGGTCATTGTCATGATACCGCCCGGTGCAAATCCTGCAACCTATGAGCCAACTGCAAGTCAATTAAAATCGGTAAGCAGTGCCACCATGTATGTTAAAGTTGGATCGGGCCTTCCATTTGAGGAAGTATGGCTTGATAAGATAGGTTCTGCGAATCCGGATATGCTGATAGTTGATACGTCAGAAGGTATTGATCTCATCCCAGGCGACCCGCATATATGGTTATCTCCCCGCTCCGCAGTGGTTCAGGTGGAGAATATCTATAAAGGTCTGGTTGCGGTGGATCCTGAAAACAGTGAATACTATTATCGAAACAAAGAACAATACATCAACGATCTGGAAGTCCTTGATACTGATATAATCGAATCGCTATCAGGCTTTGAAGATCGTACCTTTATGGTTTTCCACCCTTCATGGGGCTATTTTTCACGCGACTATGACCTGACGATGATAGCAGTTGAGATAGAGGGTAAGGAACCAAGTGCGGGGGATATGGCACATCTGATCGAAACCGCCAAAGAGAACAATATCAAATTCATTTTTGTACAACCACAGTTCAGCACAAAGAGTGCTGAGGTGATCGCAAATGAGATAGGGGGCAGTGTGGTAGCGGTAGATCCCCTTCCACAAGACTATATAACAAACCTGCGCATAGTTTCAAATACATTCGTTCAAAGTATGGCATGAATATGGACAGCGCGGTTATAGAACTTAAGGATGTTTGGGTACATTACGACGGGATGCTTATACTCGAAGGTGTGGATCTCGTTGTGGAGCCGCATGATTTCCTGGGTATAATAGGACCGAACGGTGGTGGGAAGAGCACCCTGCTTAAGGTAATATTGGGACTGGTAAAACCCAGTAAAGGAGTGGTTAAGGTATTGGGAGATACGCCAAAGAGCGCGAGGAGAGATATTGGTTACCTCCCCCAGTACAGAAATTTTGACATGGTGTTCCCAATAAGCGTCTGGGAAGTGGTTTTAACCGGCCGCCTTGGTTATACAGGCTTGCTCAAAAGATACAGCAAAGATGATAAAAAGGCGGCTTATGATGCTCTTGAAGAAGTGGATATGCTTGAGTATAAGGATCGGCAGATTGGAAAATTATCGGGCGGACAGAGACAGAGGGTCTTTATTGCCAGGGCACTTGCGGGAGAACCAAAACTGCTTCTTCTGGATGAACCTACAACAGGAATAGATTCCATCATGCAGGAAGATTTTTATGAACTGCTGAATAAACTCAAAGCAAAAATGGCTATCGTCATGGTATCGCATGATATCAGCGCGGTTTCTGTTTATGTAGACAAGATCGCCTGTTTGAACCACAGGCTGTTCTATCATAACTCAAAAGAATTGGAATCAGAGGACCTTGAAGCCGCATACCAGTGTCCTGTGGAATTAATCGCTCATGGCGTTCCGCACAGGGTATTGAAGGTACATTAATACATTGAAATATAAATTTAAGGTGCACGTCACATGTTAGAACTTTTGCAGTATGAGTTCGTGAGAAATGCCATCGCAGCCGGGATACTTTCCAGTATTGCCTGCGGCATCATAGGAGTTTATGTGGTCGTTAAGCGAATCGTATTTATCAGTGGCGGGATTGCTCATGCTTCGTTTGGAGGAGTCGGGCTCGGATACTATCTCGGGATCAATCCTATTCTTGGTGTGCTGCCGTTTAGCATTGCTTCAGCACTCAGCATGGGGTTGGTGAGTAAACGATCTAAGCTACCGGAAGACACTGCGATTGGGATATTGTGGACACTGGGGATGTCGATCGGAATTATCCTTGTCAGCATGACACCTGGTTATGCTCCAGACCTTATGACTTATCTTTTCGGGAATATCCTGACCGTGCCATTCTCAGACATAGTTTTGATGCTGATACTCGATGCGGTCATTCTTGTGGTGGTATATTCGTTTTACAAGGAATTTCTTGCACTGTGTTTTGACGAAGAATTTGCAACCGTACGCGGGGTTGCTGCAGAACGGCTGTACCTTGTCCTGCTGTGCCTTATTGCTCTTACCGTGGTGGTGTTGATACGGGTTGTGGGTGTAATACTGGTCATTGCCCTGATGACGATCCCTGCGGCAATGAGCCGGCAGTTCACTTCCAATCTCAAAAAGATGATGCTGCTTTCGATCATGTTCGGTGCGGTCTTTAGCAGCGGTGGAATATGGCTGTCGTATATGTTTGATGTGCCATCAGGGGCTACGATCGTTCTGGTCATGTCTGTGGTGTACCTGAT
>DQIO01000255.1 GCA_020793555.1 Methanosarcinaceae archaeon
CCCATCACTTTCCGTACTGTTTCTGCTACATTTATTGTCATATCAACGCCCTCAATTTCCCAAACAGTTCCTCCGCCAGTTTCGTGGGATCATCCGTTCTTTCAAGTTTGATCTTCATCTCGTCTGCAAAATCCCACAAAAGTTCGATGCACTGCGTATACCTGCTGCATGCGCCGCAGTCCCCTTCGTGCTCGTACCATACCTGCACCCCATGTTTTGCTGATACGAATATGATAGCGTTAGCATTAAACGGCATCGAATGCCCAAACAGGATACCGCGCTCGGCATTCATACCCTCCATCTCGATCTGGTTTGACTGCGCCATCTCAAGCAGTGTGTCTTCAATACGCTTATCCATACTGATGAGCGCCCTGGATACCGCCTGTCGTGAGATATTGAACGAGCGTGCTATATTGATATTGGGAAGTCCGTCTCGCCGAAGTTTCCAGAACGTAAACTGCTTTTCGTCTATTGGCAGGAACATGTGTCAATGTATGCGTGTTGACTATTTAAGCACTGCGCCATAAATTTAGTATTGAATGAAATATCCGTGCAGGGTCAGTTAAAACTAAAACCAATGCAATAACCTCCACAGGCAGCGCACCCCTTCAACGTTTACCCACAAAACACACAAAAGACAATCCCCTGACCATACCAACCGAGAATACGATCAATCTGCCGTTTCCATCCCCTTGCAGATTAAAAATCCCCTCGCACGTTCCGTATACTTATATTCATTGACCTTATCCCAGAATCGTTTGGAATGGTCGGGATACAACAAGTGCGCCATCTCGTGCATGATAAGATAGTCCAGCACCCATTTTGGCATGTCTGCCAGCCTGTGTGAGATGCGGATCGTGCCTTTTACAGGCGTACAACTGCCATTGCGTGTGTTTTGGTTTGTCACATATTTGATGGATGTTAGTTCCAGTTCCCCATTGAAATGTTTCCTGTTGAACTCATTGAAGCGCGTCTTGAGGTAATCGTCACCATTGAGTTCTTTTTTGAGGCGCTTTTTCTCAACCTTTGCCATCATCATCTCGATCAGTTCTGATTCTCTTTTTTTGCTCAGCCCTGCTGGAAGATAAACGTGCAGTTTATCGTCTACCACTTTAGCCTGTATGGTTTTCTTGCGCTTATGGCTTCTGATGACTTCAATGGACAAATCCTTGTTTTTCATGTTTTGTCTTTATCCTTATTTGTATATCAGATTATTCATATAATACAAAAATTGGATATCGTATTTGACATACATTGTTAATTTGTAGATGAGTGGCTTTGGATATAATTGGATATTCTCTTAGAGTTATGCTCAATTTATAGCATAATTATTTAAGTGTTAAAAAATAATAGAAATTTAAAGAGAATCTATAGTAAATATATGGTGAATATATGGTTTCATATAATGGAAAGACTAAGACAAAATATGAAAAAATCGGAATCCCTACAGAGATGGTAGATGAAATCAAAAAAGTAATAGAAAACGATAAAAGATTAGGTTTTGTTTCTGTTCAAGAGTTTGTAAAGGAATCTGTACGAAAAAATATATTACAATACTCGGAATATTCAACTAAGAAAATTTATGAATTTCTAGAAAATTAAAATAGAATACAGTTTTACATATGAGTAAATATTAGAACTGCGTACAAGTAAAAAGAACTAAAGAAGGTTGCAAATGTCAATTTTAAAAAGTCTTGATCTTTCATCAGATGATTTTAATGAAGAGGATATTTATAGACATAAATCTAACTTTGGTTATGTTTATTTTGTAAAACTATCTGAAACTTTAAACCTTGATGATAAAATATATTCTATTCACTGTGATATTTGGAACAAAAATGATTCTGAAGTTTTTGTACTAATCTTAAATGATAGAAAAATTGTTTTATGTGATTCAAAAACAAAGCCCACTGAATTCTCTACTCTAGATAATATAAAAATAAATTCATTTGAATACGGCGAGAATTCACCAGAAGCCATTAAATATATGGATCTTTTGAAGAAGGAAAACATAGATAATGGGTATTTTTGGGAAGAGATTAGCAAGAAACTTCGACAGAGAAAAAGAACTCCTATAGATAAGGATTTGCTAACAAATTTGATTGATATCAGAGAAAATATTATCAAAATATTAAGTATTAATTCACGTTTTGATCCCTCAGATGTCGCACAAAAATTAATCGATAGATGTCTTTATATTCGATTTATTGAAGACCGTATGGGATACACCAAGTTACTTGATATCTTTGAGAAATCTGATAAAACAGGATTTTCAGATTTAATTCATCTTTTTGCTTGCTATAATAAAACCTTGAACGGAGATATTTTTGATTCTAATCAAATCGACACTGAAAGTGAAGAAGCAATCGATTCACTTAAACGTGTTTTTGGGAAATTCTACAAATATTCAGATGGACAAACAACTTTAGTTCCCTACAAATTTGATAAAATACCAATTATTTTAATCAGCAATATATATCAAGAGTTTCTCTCCGGTGAAAAGAAAAATGGTGAAGGAATGGTTTTCACACCCGAGAACATAGCTGATTTTATGGTTGATTCCGTATTTCAAGAAAAAAATATTTTGAGGAAAGCACAACATGGGACATTGAAAATCTTAGACAGTGCTTGTGGGTCTGGTGTTTTTTTAGTAAAATCTTTTAAGAAAATGCTTGCAGAACGTGAAAAATATTTAAACATATCACTAAGTTTAACAGAAAAACGTCAGTTATTACAAAAGTGTATATATGGAATTGATCTAGATGGAAATGCAATACGTGTTGCAGCTTTCAGCCTATATATTGAAATTTTTGAATCCGTTGACACCGATTTGATTCGGCAAGAAGTGTTTGATAAGCACAAATATGGGACAACACATTTCATGTTTCCTGGACTCTATGGCACAAATTTAATTGAAGCAAATTCACTACTCGATGAGAATATTTTTGATTTTAAATTCGACTTAATAATAGGAAATCCGCCATGGGGATATAAATTTGATGCCAAAGAGAAAAAACAACTGACAAAAAAGAGGAATTTTGTTTCAGATTACCAAAGTTCCCAGCACTTTCTTTTTCAGACAAAAGAATGGATGAAAGAAGATACTTTAGCATCTATAATTGTCAATATCACGAATTTTACAAACAAAAATGCAATAAAATTTAGAAATGAGTTTGTTAACGAGTACACACTAACTAAATTCATTAATATCAGTAAACTTGATGCGTTTGATGAACCAGCGTGCATACTTTATTTCAAACAAAAAAATAAAGAAGAAAACGATATCGAATTTATAGTACCTGAGAACAGTAAATTCTCAAAATTGACAAATAAATTAATGATTAGAGAAAGCGACAAAAATCTGATTCCTTATGAGAAGATAACAGATGATTCAAGTGGTGATCGTTACTGGCGCATTGGAACTCTTGGATATACCACATATATGAATCTAATAGATAAAATAGAACACGATAAAGTACTTCTCGGGGAATATGCCACTGTTAAAATGGGATTAACCCCATATTCTACAAAAAAACATGGTTCAACAAAAGAAGCAAGAAAAATATTTGAAAGTCCAACATGCAAGGGCGAACATTGGCACCCATATATTTACTCTACTAAACTAGTCGAGCCCTTTTTTATTTCTGAAAAACACCACTATATCAATTATATCCCAGAAGAATTAGAAAGAGCACGACCTATTGAATTATTCCAAGGAAAAAAACTAATAATCGAAAGAATTGGTTCAAATGGAGCAGCTGCTTTCACTGAAAAATTTATGATATTCTCTGGAGCATTCATTATACTTAAAACGAAAGAGGATGTACCGCACATATATTATGATTTATTCGAAGCAATAATTAATTCAGCTTTAGGATCATTTTACCTTGATATATTGTACAAGCATAGAGAGAAGGGAAATTATCCAAGGTTTAACCTAGAATCTTTGTTAAGCATTCCCATACCGAACATTGATGATAAATCTCAATTGGTAACAGAAATTGTGGAAAAAGTAGAAGAGATTCGAATTAAAAAACACGAAGAAGAACTTAAAGAACAATTAAATAATTTGATTTTTTCTTTTTATGATCTTGATTATTATGAAAAGTTGCAAATAATGGATTACCAAAATATCAAAAAAAGAAAAGGAAATAATCTTGTACATGCTAACGATTTTAAAGAATATGTTGAATCATTTCAAAAATCATTTGCCTTTATGCTTGAAGATGGATGCGAATTAAATGCAGATTGTTTTGAATCTGATTTCTTAGGAGCGTTGGTCAGATTCAATATTTCTAATGAAAAATTAAAAACAAGATGTAATATGTCAACGACTTTAAAGCAATTAAACCAAATTATTCAAAATGACTACTTACAACAAATAGACAAAGCAGATATTCTTGAAGAGAAGAATATGACATTTTATAGTGAGAATAATCTTATAATTTATAAGAGCAATCGATTGAAAGATTGGACGCGGGTTGAAGCATTGAATGACGTTAAGCAAGAGATAGCTGAAATTTATAATCAACTAATTTGTTGAGGAAATTAATGATGTCAACTTGTAGCACCAGGATTCCAAACAAATTTTTATCAAAATTATCTGTGAAAAAAGATACAGATATAATTGAAAAATTAATTTTACATCCACTTTTTGAAGCATATGATTTTATCAAATTATCCCCAGATATCCAAATATTCCATGAAAATGAAATTACTAAAAGAATATATTGGTATATCAGAAATTCTTCATCCATATCTGATCAAATTGAACAACATTTAATAAACGTAACATATCGGCCAAAAGAAGTAAACCGTGTGAAAAATAAATATGATGAATCTGAACCTGATTTAGTCTTTTTCATAGCTCGCAACTGTAATTTTGCCTTTGAAACTAAAAGAATTTATGGAAAAGGTTATACTGAATATGTTGGAGATGGGGGGTTAGGATGTTTTCTAACAGAGAAATATTCTAAAGATGAACGCAATGCAGGCATGATTGCATATGTTCAAAAAGGTGATTTTTCACTCGTTCAAAAAAAAATCGCAGCGAAAATTAGTGAAAGTGATTGCATTGAATTAAGAGAAGACATAGGAATTGATTATGTGATATCCTCAACACATACGAGATCATCATCAAGCATGCATATTACAATATTCCATTTATTTTTTGACTTGACTTGAATGGTAAACTGATAAATTTATTAAATAACATTCAGGACAATAACACTTTTGAGTTGTCAAAGAACATATTCTAAAAACTTAATTTATTTATATACAATCTTGATGATGAAGTGAGAGCGACATAAACAAAACCCAAGGTACCATAAAATGAGCAAACTGACCCCTGCGATGCAGCAGTACTATGACGCGAAAAAACAGCACAGCGATGCGTTAATATTCTTCAGGATGGGTGATTTTTACGAATCGTTCGGCGAGGATGCAAAGACCATCGCGCATGAACTTGAGATCACACTCACAACACGCGGCAAAAGTAAAGACGGCGAAAAGATGCCGCTTGCGGGGATACCTTACCATGCCATTGACAACTACTTGCCGCGCCTTATCAAGAAAGGCTACAAGGTTGCCATCTGTGAGCAACTCGAAGACCCAAAGAAAGCCAAAGGCGTTGTAAAAAGGGGAGTTGTCAGGGTAGTTACACCCGGTACTGCTATTGATTCGTCAATGTTTGCCGACACTGCCAACAATTATCTCATGGCAGTTTCAGGAAATACAACCGGAACGGAATTCGGAGTTTCATTTTTAGACGTTTCCACAGGAGAGTTTCTCACAACTCAGTTCAAAGACGGTGCGCCTTTTGACATGATAGCAAGCGAAGCCGCACGAATGCGACCTTCCGAGTGCATCATGCCACCTGCACTGTTAGGGGTCGAGGGGATTGTCGAACGCTTGCGAGAACTGAAAATAATATTCCACGAATTCGATGCAGAGGCGTTTAGGGTTGAAGACTCAAAAAAACGATTGCAGGAGCATTTCAAGATCTCCACGCTCGAAGGCATGGGATGCGAAAACCTGCCCTGTGCAATATCCTCTGCCGGTGCAGCACTTCAATATGCCATCGCCACGCAGATGAGGGAACTCGGACACATCCACACACTCAAAACCTATTCGGAATCCGAGTTCATGATACTGGATTCCATCACACTGCGGAATCTTGAGATCACAAAGAACGTGCGCGGTGAGGGGAATGATACCTCGCTTTTGCGGGTTCTGGATGAGACAAAGACCCCAATGGGCAGCAGGCTGCTACAGAAATGGTTACTTAAGCCACTCATCTCTGTGAAGGATATAGGCAGCAGGCTTGATGCTGTCGAGGAAATGAAAACCAACACGATGCTTCGCTTTGACCTTCGGTCAAACCTGTCATATGTTCGTGATATCGAGCGCCTCATCGGGCGTATTGTTTACGGAAACTCAAATGCTCGTGACCTTGTAGCCCTGAAAAGTTCATTGGAGGTCGTGCCTACCATTATCGATTCCCTGAGCGATGGTATTGATTCGGAAATGCTGAACAATATCCGCAAGGGACTTGAAGATTTTATCGAACTCAAAGACCTAACCAACCTTATCAAGCGTGGGATCGTTGACGAACCGCCGGTAACTGTCAGGGAAGGTGGGATGATAAAGTCGGAGTACAACGAAAAACTGGACGAACTTAAAGATATGACAAGGAACGGCAAACAATGGATTGCCGCATTCCAGCAAAAAGAGCGCGAACGAACAGGAATCAAATCTCTTAAAGTAGGGTACAATAGGGTGTTCGGATACTACATCGAGATCACGAAAGCCAATGTAGCACAGGCCCCTGATGATTATATCAGGAAACAGAGCCTTGTCAATGCCGAGCGGTTCTACACACCCGAACTTAAGGAACGTGAAGGGATGATACTCTCTGCCGACGAAAAAATGGTGGCTCTTGAATATGAACTTCTTACCGAGATCAATTCCATTATTGCGGCGCGTTCAAAAGAACTACAACAGACTGCGGCACTGGTGGGAGAACTTGATGTGATCGCAAACCTTGCCGAAGTGGCGGCAAATAATAATTACACGCGCCCGGGTATTGGGAGCGATTGCAGGATACTTATCAGGGATGGACGGCATGCTGTAGTGGAAAACTCGGTTCCGGGCGGATTTGTTCCGAACGATACCGAAATGGACTGTACGGACAACCAGTTCATGCTGATAACCGGACCGAACATGGCAGGTAAATCCACATACATGCGCCAGATCGCACTCATCGTCATCATGGCACAGGCGGGTTCCTTTGTTCCTGCATCCCACGCATCCATCGGGATCGCCGATAGGGTTTTTACACGGATCGGCGCATTTGACGACCTTGCGAGCGGGCAGAGCACGTTCATGGTTGAGATGATAGAACTTGCCAATATACTGAACAACGCAACCCCACAAAGCCTTGTACTCCTTGATGAGATCGGGCGCGGTACAAGCACCTATGACGGGTACAGCATTGCAAAGGCGGTTGTTGAGTATATTCACAATAAAGGACGGGTCGGTGTTCGATCCCTGTTTGCGACGCATTACCACCAGCTCACAGACCTTGCAAATTCCCTCAAGCGTGTCAAGAACTATCATGTTGCAGTGAAGGAAGATGGACATGAGCTTGTGTTCCTGCGAAAGATCATGCCGGGTGCAACCGACAGGAGTTATGGTATCCATGTGGCACGGTTGGCAGGGGTTCCGCACAAGGTGACGCAGAGGGCGAATGAGATATTGCATGATATTGAGAATGAGAGTGCGATGGCTGGTGACCAAAGTGGCGGTAAAAGGACGAAAGGAAAAACCAACGCCAAATATACCCAGTTGATACTGTTTGATTCAGATGATACAAAAGAGAATGATAACAGCAGCCATCCGATCATTGAAGAACTGAACGATCTGGATGTCAACGGAATGACCCCACTGGATGCATTGAATGCACTCAATGAACTTAAGAAAAAAGCGGGAAACAATTAGGGGATGAGTAGCATGAAAGATGATACAAAAAATGAGATATGCATCCTTGATGAAGCCACAATAAACAAGATCGCTGCAGGTGAGGTGATAGAGCGACCTGCATCTGTGATCAAGGAACTCATTGACAATGCAATCGATGCCGGTGCCACTGATGTTCGAGTTGAAACGGGGGGGTGCTTATCAATAGTGATTACCGTTTTGGACAATGGTCGTGGTATGAGCAAAAATGATGTTTCCATTGCGTTTTTGAAACATGCCACAAGCAAGATAAAGACTGCAGATGACCTTTTTGCGATTTCGACAATGGGATTTCGGGGGGAAGCACTCTCATCCATTGCCGCGATATCAAGACTTACGATTACCACACGACAAAATGACGATATATCAGGGACGAAAGTAATTGTTGAAGGCGGCGATCTGAAGGATGTTTCGGATATCGGTGCTGCGGTCGGGACCCGTGTCACTGTAGAGGATTTATTCTACAATACTCCTGCACGAAAAAAGTATCTCAAAAGCGACCGCACAGAACTTGCACATGTCACGGATGTTGTCACAAGATGTGCACTTGGGAACACGGACATCTCCTTCACACTTATAAACGATGGCAGGACTATACTCCGCGCACCTGCATCGGATGGAGTTTTTGACCGGATCATACATGTGCTTGGAAGCGATGTTGCAAAAGCCATGATCCCTGTTTCGTTCGAGTCTGAATGGGCAAAGGTTTCCGGTTTTGTGTCACAACCTGAACTTACCAGAAGCGGAAACGATCTCCAATCATTCTTTGTGAATGGCAGGAGTGTCAATTCAAAGGCGATCAGCAATGCACTGCGACTTGGGTTTTACACGCTGATCCCAAAAGGGCGATATCCTGCTGCCGTGCTGAATGTGTCAATTGATACAAAGGATGTGGATGTCAATGTCCATCCTGCCAAGACAGAAGTGCGATTTGGGTATGAAAAGGAGGTCATGGATGCGATCACAAAAGCCGTTGAGGAAGCGCACAGGGCACAGGTCGCACCGATTGATGACAAGGAAAGTACTGTGCAGTCATTATTGGATGGTAGTGATCCTGAACCTGAACCTGAACCTGAATCCATATGTAAACCGAGTGTGGAAAACACGTTGCGGGAGAGTGCCACACCCTACAATACATCGGTAAAAGATACTGAACGCCGTCTTAAGCGAACTGAGAGGGAACTTCTGGCAACAAAGGATAATACCGACAGTGCATCATCTGTTGGTGTTCTTGATGATATCAAAATACTGGGGCAGATCGATAACCTGTACATTATAGCACAATCCAAAGACGGACTTTTGCTTATTGACCAGCACGCTGCACATGAGCGGATATTGTTCGACCAGATAAAAAATAACAAGTCATCAGGCTGGCAGGAGTTGATTACCCCGCTTACCATCGAACTGAATGCAAAGGAGAGGATCTTGCTTGAAGAATACATCCCTTACCTTGAGGAGTTTGGTTTTGCCATATCGGAATTCGGGACCAATACCTATGTGATCACTGCAATCCCCAACATATTCGGCAAACTGGAAGACCCTGCAATCGTGCATGACATTATTTCTGACATCCTGTCAACTGGCAGGATTCGGGATGAGACTGGAATATATGAACACGTATCAAAAAGCATGGCATGTCGGGGTGCTATAAAGGCAGGTGCAGTGTGTAGTTTTGAGCAGATGGAAAACCTGATCGCTCAACTGATGCGTACCGAAAATCCAAAGACGTGCCCTCATGGGAGACCTACCTTTGTTTCGTTTTCGAAAAAGGAACTTGATAAGTTGTTCGGGCGGATCTGATTATGGCATTATTCAAAAACCATAAAATAAACGCTTCTTCGCTGTTTTGTATGGGCAAGGCTTCCGTTACAGAAAAATCATTCCTGTTAATCCCATAAACAATAATTAGATCGAACCAAATCCAGTGACCAATCCTTTCATTTAATTGGCAGTGTAGCGAAGGACTCCCTCGTCGGTGTCCTAGAGCGGAACGCTTCAGCTCAGCGCGTAGCGTACTAATGAACGGACAAATAAGCATCATTTAAGACAATCGATGAAAGTACGAAGTTGGCAATCGGGTGAAAGACTAGTGTCATGTCAACTATCAAGTGTCTATTATGAAGATAGGCCATATGGCACAATTTCAATTATCTAAACTTCAAGATGACCGATCGGTTTCTACACAGTGCCGTCAGCGCACCGACTTAGGAACACACGCGGGCAAATTATACGTACATGCTGCGTACATGCGGGTGCTGATGCTAAAAAGAAAGTCACAGCAATTGATTTAAACTATAGAAAACGGAGCATCCGTTTCCGCCGCAGGCGGCGGATTCCACTGCT
>DQIO01000254.1 GCA_020793555.1 Methanosarcinaceae archaeon
CTATCTATTTATGAACTATTCAATCTACCGACAACGTTTATGCATAGCTGAATAGTTACCATTTCTCTTTATCTTCTCAAGATCATAGTTCTTAATCGGTCTGCTGCATATTCCGATTTGTCGGCTATATCCCCGATGGATTTTACGAGTTCTGCAAGGTGATAAACACCTGCACCGCCAAGAATTTCCTCATGTTTGAAAATTATCTTTACAAGATTGGTTTCGATAACATCGACATCATGTTCCAATTCTTCTACTTGCGGAACAATTGCCAGCGTTTGTTTAACCTCTTTTTTGCTGAACGATGTCTCAAGCAGTTCGCTTAACTTATCAACCAATGTTTCATACATTTCCACAGTTTCAGCCGATTTTGACATAAGTTGCAATAAGCCGTTCCGGATCACATCCGGAAGTTCACATTTTCGCAGTGTCAACCAGTATGCAACATTTTGTGCATCGTCCGCTATAGAATCTTGTGGTTTTAAGAAATCCAGAAGGTCATCTGCGTTTACAGGTAGCATGATAGAGGATTTCAATTGTGAACGTATAGTCTGTTTAATAATATCTGCTTCATGTTCAATAACATCGATCTCGTTGCTTAATTCCTCTACGCGTGCCATATCGCCTGCGCAGTAGGCTTCAACTGATTCGCTTAATTTCCGAACCGCATCTGCACCTTTTTCTGCATGCATGTGCAGTGGTCTGAAAGGCGATTCTGCAAATACACTAAGTACTGAACGGATGTATTTTCTTTTCATCATATTCCAATCCCCATAAGCCCTGTAAATATTAGCGCAGCCGTGAGTGCTGCAATAGGGACAGTTATTATCCAGGATGACATTATCTTTCCAATGACACTTAAATCAACCGCCGCAAGACCGCCTGCAAGACCAACACCGATAACCGATCCTACAAGAGTGTGTGTAGTCGATATTGGAAGTGAACTGTAACTGTGCATAACAACAACTGTCGCGGTTGCAAACTCCGCAGAAAAACCTCTGGTAGGAGTAAGTTCTGTGATCTTTGTACCGATCGTCTCAATAACACGGTAGCCCCATGTTGCAAGACCGATAATCATTCCAAATCCTCCAACAGCCAATATCCATGTGGGCATTATATCGCCGGTTAAACCAAGGGTGTTCAGAGCTGCTGAGAGTGGACCTACCGCATTTGCCACATCATTGGATCCATGTGCAAATGCGATGTAGCAGGCAGTCAGTATCTGCAATCCTACAAATTTTTTCTCGATATCGTATGGGTCACTTGCCCGCTGTAGTAAGAAATACCTAATCAGCGAGAATATGAAATATGCGATCATTGCCCCAAGAATAGGCGAGATAAGCCAGCTGGCAACAATTTTGAGAAGTACCGCCCAATTGATATCTGCAAGTTCTATTACACCGTTAAACGCTGCAACCAGACCAAAACCCAAAACTGCTCCAACTATGGAATGTGAGGTTGATACAGGTATATTGTAAAAGGTAGCAAAGGTGATCCAGAATCCCGCTGCAAGTATTGCCGCAAGCATACCTATTACAACAAGGTGGGGGTCGATCAGTTTTATTGTGTCGATCGGTACGATATCTTTTGCTATCGTTGAGGCGACTCTTTTTCCAAAGAGCACTGCCCCTGCAAATTCGAAAACTCCTGCTATTATGATTACTTGTTTGATAGACAGAACTCCGCTACCCACCGATGTCCCCATTGCATTTGCAAGATCGTTTGCGCCAATGTTCCATGCCATGTATAATCCGGCAAGAACAAGTGCAATTACCACTGGATCAAAAAAATCCATTATTAAATATCTCCTTTGAATCTCATTTCAAATCGCAAATGTGACCAATTGAAGATAAAGGTTTATTTATTACTCTATATAGTAATATAAAATCTATATAGGAATATGCACGGTCCAATTTTCCAGTTATTTTTCTGATACTGACTCTAATCAACATCCGTTTAAATTCGAATTTATCCGCCATTGATTGTTATGATAAACCAACCGCAGAGGGCATTCACCTTCCACGAAGTTGAATGTCTGCCACGTTCGCAAGGCGTGCAGGTCACAGAGAGTGAAAAGTGAAGGATGAAGTTGCAAACCAGTTGACAACTCTGCGCCCTTTGCGTACTCTGCGGTGAAAAATGCCCCCATATTCACAGAATAACCGGATTTTGGAGCAATGCACAGCAATGCAGATTACACTAAAAAAATGAATCAAGTGTTCGCTGGCATCTGATATTCAACAGCATTTCCGCTTTTTCCATCCAGTCTGCATACGGTGTCCGCAAGCGCGTAGATATGTCTGCAAGTGCAGGTTCGATAGAATCAAATTTCTGCGGCGCATTCTTTAAAGCCTGACGTGCTGCTTCACGAACCACCCAAACCCCGAGAGGTGCCCAATAATCAGGTCGGATCTCGCGCACCATAAAGACAGATGCCTGTCTTTTGATCCCGTTGAGATATTCAAGCGCACCCAATCGTGCCGCATAGTACCCGCCTGCAAGAGATGAGTATCCCTTCTTTCCATTAATTCCTTCATGGTCTGACCCGATCCATGCCGTGTTCCCTGACCACACTGTCTTTGGCAGCCATGCTTCGATCAGTTCATACGAAAAACTGCGCGGGATAAAAAGTATCTCAAAATGATTCCCAAAAGTCTCACCGCTAAACAGCGTAATATCCCCGATTTGCTGATAATCCTTGATGGATTGCAACAGGTTCTTGCCTGCCATATCATCCACTGCTGTAATAGACCAGCGTGTCGGGACAAGACGACGTTCCCTGCCCAACAACCCGATTGACAGCAACCGTGTTATATGTTCGTTTGGGACATTGTCGGTGCGCAGTTCAGAAACAACATCCTTTGCCAGCGCATCGGTATCATACACAAGGTAATCCACTTTCTTTGGGACTTTCGGGTTCTCTGTTATCTCAAAGTTCTTCACTGTACCCGAGGGTCCCATTGGTGTTAACACACCATCGAATTTGAGTTCGTTCTTTATCGGTTTGGTAAACCATGCTTCCGTATCGATTGGTTTTTTTGAAAGGGCAAGTTCCTGTGATTTTAAAAGAAGGGGATTGTCGTGCGAACTGGCATCCTTGACTTTCACTTTTGTATTTGCCCTGACAAGTTGAGAACGGGAAGAAATTATGTCCTCGATCCCCATCTTGAGCCATTCTTTTGGATCTTCTAAAGCCATGGCATCGTTTCCGCTCACAAACGGTGGGATCATCGGACCGGCAGACACTGAAGGATAGCCATATCGCCCTACAAAAACAGCAGGTGGGGATGCCCCAAAAATAGAATTACTTGATTTAATGTTAATGTTAATTTTAGAAGAGAACGATTCAATTGACTTGAATTTTTTAAGTATCGGGCATGTCGGACGTCCGCACAGCCCTTTTCCTTTACATTTGATACAGAGTTTTTGTTGCAATGTTATTCGTCTTCCCCACAAATGCCGCAGTATTCTACACCTGGATCGTTTCTATACAACCAACCTGATTTCTGGACAAATTTACATGCATTGCACATACCTTTAACCTTGTCCTTTGTAGAAATATCTGTTAATAATTCTGTTGCAAACTGACTGATGACCGTTTTTGTGTCATCGGAAAAATCAACCTCTGCCCCTCGTTTTTCACTTACATACTGTGACACGGCAGCTCTTGAAAGTCCCAAAATATCTGCAACTTTTTGTTGTGTACAGTTATGTTCTACCATAAGAACTCGTGCAAGTTCTGCCCTGATTGCAGGCAGGACTTTCTGTACCATTATTTCGCAGGGGGTTTTCATGATATAGCTCCATTTTTGATTGTATATATTATAGATATATAGTTTAAGTTAATCCGAGCATAGCGAGGATTTTCTTTTATTTATAGTTAATGTATTAAAATTGAAAGTAGTTACTTTTTAATGTTTTGCTTATTTTTGTAATCTTCGATCGCAGCATGAAGCCCGTCAGCAGCAAGGTTTGAACAGTGCAGCTTAACTTGCGGAAGCCCACCCAATTCCTCTGCAACATCGTTGCGTGTAATCTCAAGTGCTTCTTCAATCGTTTTTCCAATTGCCATCTCTGTTATCATACTCGATGTGGCAATTGCCGCACCACATCCAAATGTCTTGAATTTTACATCTGTGAGGATCCCGTCTTCGACCTTGATGTGAATATTCATCATATCTCCACAAGTTGGGTTTCCTACTTGTCCAACACCATCTGCATCCTCAATCTCCCCGACATTACGCGGGTTTGAGAAATAATCCATCACTTTTTCATTGTACATTTTTAACCTGCCTGTGAATATAAATTCAAATGTAAATACAAATGTGAATGTAAATACAAATGTTAATGTAAATACAATTTTAACTATTGATCCGAATCGAATTCAGAAAATGAATCTGCCTGGTTATCATTGGTGATATTGATTAGCTGAGTTTCATTTTTCCTGCGATGGGTGACATTGCCCGCAGCCGTCCTACAACTTCTATCAGCGCCTCGACCACGTAATCCACTTCTTCTTGCGTATTACCCTTTCCAAGTGTGATCCGAATCGAGCCATGTGAATCCTCAGGTCTTAATCCAATAGCAGTCAAAACGTGTGAGGGTTTAAGTGATTTTGATGAACAAGCCGACCCTGTTGATATCGCAATACCTTTCATATCCAGGAATAGGAGCATCGATTCTCCTTCTATGAAATTAAACCTGAGATTGACATTGTTTGGAAGTCGTTTTTTTGCATGTCCGCTAAGGTACACATAGTCCATTGAATCCATTACTTTTTCAATAAGTGAGTCCCTAAGTTGTGTCATGTGTTTTGAATCATCGATGCGATGTTCATTGACAAGAGATACCGCTTTTGCAAATCCTACGATTCCTGATACATTTTCGGTGCCCGCACGCATACTTTGTTCATGGCTTCCACCATGTGCAAGTGATTGCAGTGGCGTGCCTTTTCTGACATACAATGCACCCACACCTTTTGGACCATATATCTTGTGTGATGATATGGACAACATATCCACCCCAAGTTCATCAACATTGACTGCAATCTTACCAAAAGACTGCACAGCATCTGTGTGTAGATATATGCCTTTTTCTTTTGTGAGTTTGCTGATATCCGAAATTGGTTGTATGGTACCGATCTCATTGTTTGCATGCATAACTGAAATCAGAATGGTATCATCACGTATGGCTTTTTCAAATTCATCCATATCAATGATCCCGTCACTGTCCACCGAAACATATGTGATCTCAAATCCTTCATTTTCAAGATATGCGCATGTATTGAGTACTGCAGGATGCTCGATGGTTGATGTTATGATGTGTTTGCCCCTATCGGAATTGCGGTACGCGATACCTTTGATTGCAAGATTATCTGATTCAGTCCCGCCTGATGTGAATATGATCTCTTCGGGTTTTGCACCGATCGAGGATGCAACCTCCTGGCGGGATTGTTCAAGTACTTTGGCAGCTTCCTGCCCGAATGAATGCAGGCTGGATGCATTGCCGAACTTATCTGTAAAATAAGGCAACATGACATCAACCACCCTCGGGTCTACTGGGGTTGTGGCACCATGATCCATGTATATTCGTTTCATGTTATCGTCTAAATCAAAGTCTAAATTCAGTTAATCTTCGACATATATAAATGTATAACTATTGTGGCATGCATACAATGGTTGCACTCTTTACAATCATTAAATCTACATTAAGTCACATAATACTAAAAATATTGTGGCAAACCGTTTGGTTATGCACACAAACCCCAAAATGTGTAAATGTTTTAATCTCTTATTTGATCCGGAGAGAATCCTTTTGAGACAAGTACCGCTTTCATACGTGAAAGATGGTTACCCTGCAATTCAACAGTATTGCCTTTTACAGTACCACCGCATGCGAATTTTGATTTTAGATATGTGGACAGTTCATGAAGGTCTATTTCATGGGCATCAAAGCCGTCAACAACCGTAACTTCCTTTCCATATCTTCTTCTGTTCACTTTAACGATAATTCGCTGTTGCTCTTTTGCTACTTCTTCGCAGATGCACAATTCTGATGGCAATCCGCAGACGTGGCACATTTCTGAACTCATTTTTTGGTTTATCCTCCGATGTTATTATGTATCTTGTTACGTATATTAACGTAACTAAATTATAATAAGATGTATAGAGTAATCAACGATGCTATTAAAGTCTAATGGTAAAATTATTGCATCAGATATGGAATTTGCACAGAGTTTTCTTAGTCAGACTCTTGGGTTGATGTTTCGGAAAAATATTAAAAATGACTATGCCCTTGTGTTTGAGATGAAGCGACCAAAACAAGTTTCTCTTCACATGCTTTTTGTCAGGTTTCCAATCGATGTGCTGTTTTTGAATGACTCAAAAACAATAACAAAAATTGCACAACTTAACCCATGGACAGGCAGGGAATCATCGGGTGAAAAAGTCAAGTACATCATTGAAATGCCGCAAGGCACAATATTGAAAAACAAGTTGGCAGTTGGGGAACAACTTTCCTTTGGTTCTGTATGATATGATTTTGAACGAGGATTTCTGACGAAATCCTCTGAAAAAATTGTTTAGATATTTTTGTAAGGGAAATCCGCCGTATACGGCAATCAAATTGTTTGGTTATTGATATCTTTCAACCAATTCCAACCCTTCCAACATCAATTCCTCTGCTTTTGCTTTTGTTTTTGATTCAGCAAATATCCGAATGATCGGTTCGGTTCCGGATGGTCGGATAAGTACCCAGCCATCGTCATACCATATCTTGACCCCGTCCATTGTATCGACTTTTGCAACACTCTTTAAAACATCTGCTGTTACACGTTCCATGGTTGCCGTGAGATTCTTGCAAACCGTCTTTGTTTTGGAATTGAAATACACAGGTACGCTTTTGGCGAACTCAGACAGGGTTGTTCCTGCTGCTATAATTTCCAGCAATTTTACGCAGGCCATACCGCCGTCACGACAGTACTGATACTCAGGGAAGATCAAACCTCCATTTCCCTCTCCACCAAACACGGCGTCGGTTTCCATCATTTTCCGTGCCACATTGATAGAACCGACCGCAGTCCAGATGAGCTCAACACCTGCCTCTTCTGCAATATCAGCCATACGCTGGGATGAACTGACAGGTGTAACAATGACTCCTTTTTCGCGGCTTAAAATATACTTTGCCATCATGGCGAGTAGTACTTCTTCATCAATGAAATCGCCGTTCTCGTCAACAAAAACGGCACGGTCAGCGTCACCATCTTGTGCAACACCCATATCTGCACCTGTTGTCCTGACAATTTCCGCAAGTTCTGTCAGCACATCGGGCGTTGGTTCGGGATTGCGCCATGGAAATGTGCCGTCAAGTTGTGCATTAATTGTTATGACATCACACCCAAGCTTTTGAAGCAAAAACGGCAGGGTGACGGAACCTGCACCGCATCCGGTATCTGTTACAACTTTCAACCGTTTTTCCCGAATGTTTTGTGCATCCACGTGATCGATGATTCCCTGAATGTAATACTCATTTGCGTTATTGGCTGTTCGCAAATCCCCTGTCCTGTCCCAGTTTGCGGATGCGAATTGTTTGGAATAGTATATCTTTTCTACCTCGCTCTCACCCTCACGCGAAAATTCACTTCCATCTCCTGCGATTAATTTGATCCCATTATACTCGCGCGGGTTGTGTGATGCAGTTATCATTATTCCTGCATCCGCATGGTCGCGTACATAATACTGTAAAGCCGGAACCGGCACGGTTCCGACATCAATGACCGTAAGACCTGCTGATAGTGCACCTGCGATCGCGGCTGATTTTAGCATCTCCCCTGACATCCGTGTGTCGCGCCCGATTGCAATCGTTCCTTTTGAATCCATGTATGTGCCAAGACTCTTTGCCACATCGATCGCAAGTTGCGGTGTGATGTAGTCGTTAGCAATACCCCTTACTCCATTTGTTCCAAAAAATGCCATTTTGAATCACCATTGTCCATTCTACTTTCTTTAATATTGTTGATACTGTATATTAGATTTTGCGGCAACGATTTGCTCAGAAAAACATGAAAAATGAAAATGTGTGATCACATATATCCGAACAAATGAACAAAAACAAATTGTGATTGGACTATATTCGATAGCCCCATCTTGCAATAGAATCTAAACCTTATATTCCGCATGTATGTTTTGAAAAAAATCTTTTTCTTAAACATTGAATAATGTCGAATGATTGTGGTTTTCAGTATTTTTGTACAAATTGTTCGGAAAGATGCATGTCTATTTTCTGCCGAAGTTGGTAAAACATATATTAAAAACATATTGTTTTTGATCTTTCGCTGAGTATTTTAGATTCCAATTTCGTCAGGTTAACTTTGGGGTATCAACTCTTTTCACCTCACTCATCCACATCCCAATCGTGATCAACCCCAGCGCCGTAGCAGTAACATCCCCATCTCCTTTACCCCACGACCCGTTATCATTCATCTCCCTAAGTAACCACTGAACAGGCACATCAAGTTCATCCTTAAATCCCACAAGCATCAGCGCCTGCATAACAATATTGCTCGTTGATATGAACTTCCAGCCACCATCCGTCTCGCGCTCTGAAAGTATCCACTCTGCGCGCTCATTGATAAAATCGCGATAAACGGCACTGTCCGAGAGTTTGTCTTGCTTCCACAAAGCAGTGATAATAAGAGCTGTTGTCCCGACATGCTCCCAATCCGCACTATAATTTTCAACAACCCACCTGCACCCATTCTCATTAGATTCACCCATATCCGCAAGAGCCGCCAGTGAGTATGTTGTATCGTACACATCCTCGTTCCACGAACCGTCGTGCTGCCGGCTTAAAAGCCATCGTTTCGAATCGTTAAACATAATCCCGATAACTGCCAGAGCAGAACACGCTCTTGCAGTTTCCCGAACCGAATCATTCCATGCGCCTTCCTGTTTCATGCGAATCAGGCACGCTGTATCATCATTGTTTGGTATGTCCCACAGCGCGCAGGCTGAGACAATACGGGAAAGTTTCTTGGCAGAGTCCGGTTGCTGGGTTTTTATCCACTTAAATGATTTTTGTACGGCATCAATATCCATGGAATATAAGATGCAGCAATCGGTATTTAGTGTTTCTTTTTTGGTATTGAATTTTTGTTCATTTTGGGTTTTTGATATTTGTTCAACCGGTGCTGCGACCGCGCGAAGCGCGCACGTTCCCAAATACATAAAAAAGCACATTGGCTGACACACGTATTATATGCAAGTATACATAAAAAAGCACATTGGCTGACACACGTATTATATGCAAGTATACATGAAAAACACACATAGCTATTGCACGCGGATTATGTGTGAGTATACATGAAAAAACACACATAGCCATTGCACGCGGATTATGTGTGAGTATACATGAAAAAACACACATAGCCATTGCACGCGGATTATGTGTGAGTATACATGAAAAAACACACATAGCCATTGCACGCGGATTATGTGTGAGTATACATGAAAAAACACACATAGCCATTGCACGCGGATTATGTGTAAGTACACATAAAAAAACACATAGCCATTGCACGCGGATTATGTGTAAGTACACATAAAAAAACACATAGCCATTGCACGCGGATTATACGCAAGTATACATGGAAAAAATACAAGTTCTTGTTTGTCATTGGCGTGGAAACTTGCCGCCTGCGGCGGTTGCTGCGTTTTTAAAACTCAAGTCGATACCGATGTCGCTCCTTGTACTCTCCCTGCTTACCCGGATTCCACTGGCTCGAATGCCCGAATTAGCCTGTTACCCTTCATATGTGATCAACAACTTTCTCGCTGCACAAAAGACAGTTTTCGTTCACTCCGCGCGAAACGCGCGCGTTTCTGCATGACTGTAAAAACACATAGCCATTACACACGGATTATATGCAAGTATATACAAAAGGGGCGCATACTTTTGCAGGTCACCAGAAAGCACATATGAAATAAAAGGAGAGCGAATCAACATCGAGCGGGCTGTTTATCTTGCAACAAAGAGTATATACGAACCGCAGGGATTGGAGAGGTCGCACAGAGTTATTGTTTAATCTCTGCGTTCCTCAGCGATCTCTGCGGTTATTTTATCCATGACTGATTGTCACACAACATCTGAATATATTGTATATTTGTCAAATTGGTTGCACTGCCTACACAATGTTAGGGAGAAACATAAAAGAAAAGAAAAGAAAAGAATGTTGGTTGGTTTGTTGGTTGGTTTGTTGGTTGGTTGTTACCGATAACGTTCAACCAAAAATGTTGAATGAGATCTATGATCTCATCCAATCGTCC
>DQIO01000253.1 GCA_020793555.1 Methanosarcinaceae archaeon
CTCTTCAACCATCAAATTGACCTTGCTATTCGTTTTATCCTTCACAAGAGCAAGAGGACTTAATTTAGGATATAAATAGTTAGGGACTAAGATTTGAAATCCGTGACAAAGGCACATGGTGCTGGTTTTGTTGGAAAAATATAGCGATTTCTAGTTATCTTTGAAACTCAAGTTAAAGACATAACAGTCGAGAAAACACACGATCTTACAAAGATCAACAATGCGTGCATAAGTGTTGATTCTGAATTTGAAGAACTATCGGATGCAGCAGAAATTCTATCTGGTTATACCGTTGAAGTCCGGTATCCCTGCGCTTTTTATGAATATTCGATCGAAGAAGCAAGAGAAGCCGTTGAAAAAGCGAAAATGTTCAAGGTCTTGTACTAAAAAAAATATCATGAACTTTGCGTCCCTGTCCGCATAGCACAGGATGTCTTGACCCCATATAACCGTGCTACGCGCGTATGGTATCACCGTTTTTATCCTGAACTCGTTAAAATATTATTCATGATCACAGATCATGAAGCTTCACATCATGGACCATTTCTTCGAGACGATTTCTTGATATTCCGCGCTTTGCTTCTGTGCAAACTTTAACTTTGTCAATGAGATCGCACAATTCAGTCCTCTCAAGAGTGTAACCCATGTCCTTGAGGATACCTTTTAGTGCCTTGGTTCCTGTGTGTTTGCCTACAACAAGGTTTCGCTCACCTCCAACCATCTCTGGACTGTAAAGTTCGTATGTCCGGGGTTGTTCAAGTATCGCAGCGACGTGTATGCCGGATTCATGCCTGAAAGCATTCCTGCCCACAACTGCCTTATTGACTGCAGGCAGGACTTTTGAATATTTCACGACCATATTGGACAGGTTAATTAGTTTTGAAACGTCATACCTATCAATTCCATACTGTAACCGTAATGCAACCAGCACCTCTTCAAGAGCAGCGTTTCCAGCCCTCTCACCTATGCCATTCACTGTGGTGTGAAGCTGTTTTGCGCCTGCTTCAGCAGCAGCAAGGGTATTTGCTGTTGCCATTCCCAGATCATCGTGGCAATGTATACATATCGGGGTGTGAACAACCTTTTTTATCTCACTCACAAGATAGGACGTGGTGCTTGGATTAAGGATACCGATCGTATCTGCAATACTTACATAATCCACTTTGTAGTCTTCTGCCATGAGAAATGCTTTTTTGAGCGTATCGATACTTGTTCGGGTGGCATCCTCAGCCGCAAATCTTACACCTAAACCATGATCTTTCGCGTACTCAATTGCACTGAATGCACACTCTGCCATCTCCTCACAGCTTCTATGGTACTTGTACCTAAGATGCAAGTCCGACATCGCAATAAAGATACTTACAAAATCAACACCGCAATCAATTGCAGCTTCCACGTCCCCAATGACCGATCGTGCAAGACAGCATGTCCTTGCATCAAGTCCCATATTGGCTATCTCTTTTACAACATCCTTTTCGGCAGGGGATACTACAGGAAATCCTGCTTCGATTATTTCAACACCAACAGAATCGAGTTCGCTCGCAAGTGCAACTTTTTCTTCCCTGTTAAAAGCGACACCTGGTGTTTGCTCCCCATCACGCAATGTCACATCACATATCTCGATGTCAAGCGGCTTTAGATCTAAATAATCCATCAATGTATTTTTTGAGTATTCTGGCAGATTGGACATGTTATCGATTCCTGTCAGTTCGTTAGTCGAGCATAACCATAAAGTTCTATATTAAGTTTGGGGAAAGTAGTCGCAATATTTCAAATGATTATTGAATGTTATTGTGCTCGCTTAACTACGTTGCGCTCCTGCAACCATATTGGCAATCCGCGCCGCAAACGCCCCGGCAACGAACCCCGCATCGATATTGACAACACTAATAACTGAACAGGATTGCAACATCGACAAAAGCGCAGCCTCACCGCCGCCGCCTGCGCCGTATCCAGTCGATACAGGAACACCGATCACAGGAGCATCTATCAGTCCTGCAACAATGGTCGGAAGTGTACCCTCGCGCCCTGCCGCAACCACAACAGCACCAACGCCGTGCTCTTTTAGTTTTGATATCTGTGGCATCAACCTGTGTATCCCGGCAACACCGACATCATATATTGCAACAACTTCACACCCCATCTCACGCGCCACAACGCGCGCTTCCTCGGCAACACCAACATCAGCCGTACCGGCTGTCAAAATGCCAACCACTCCGCCGGAACTAGGACGCGGCGCGCCGTTGTGAACAACAGCCGCACGGGCGCGGTCATTCCACTCTATATTATCGGGATCAAATGCGCTCCGCACAGCTTCGATCTGCTCGTCAGACACGCGCGTAAGCAGCGCTCTTCCTGCATGTTCCACCTGCATCTTTGTAATATCTACCAGATCGTCAGGGCGCTTGCCTTCGGCAAGCACCGCTTCCAAAACACCGGTGCGGTGCATTCGGTGCGTATCGATCTTCGCAATCTCCGAAACCGGTGTAAAACCCATGGACTTGATCTGCATGGTCGCAGAATCAACATCCAACTGCCCGCTTTTTAATTTTAATAAAATATCTTCCAATTCCATGATAAACTACGCCAATTTGCTTTGAACCTTATTGTAGAATCCGCTGATCGTTGTCCTCACAAAACGTGCAGGATGTTTCAACTTTGTCAACGTAATAACATCGTGTTCACTGATAGTATAATTGTGTTATCCATCAATGGGCCTTGTGTATAAAGTATATCCTGTGTATAAAGTCGGGATATGTTACGATTTTTAAAACAAAGCCATTAAGACATGCCTTCAACGACCTCGGATTTCGCTTCGCAAAATCCGGGGCATCAAGGAGGATGCTTAGTAATCCCCTTTCCCATTGTTTTGTTTGATATTGCGTTACCTTTAAGGTGCAGGAATCTTATTTTATATAAGTTCTAATATGATATATTCAAATGTAATTTCTAAATTAATAATCTGACAAAAAAGTATTAATGTAATTGAAAATAATAACAGCAAATCATATATACAAAAAAATATAAAAAATTAAGTTCCTTTAATAGCGTATACTATGTTGTTTTATTATTTTATCCAAAATAAGATATATGTGATTAAATAAAAATGCTAATTTGAAAAGGTTGATATATTAAGTTTAAGGTGAAGAATGCTTATAATAGGATTGAGTCAATGAAAATATTACCAATAAACATTGATGATTTAATATTTGCCCGATCTATGGAATCAGTCAGGCGAGAATTTAAAAAAACATGGTCTGAACCTATTTTAGAAAATGTAATCCATACCATTTGTGCTTTTGCAAATGATTTTTTTAATTTAAATGGTGGGTATATCATTTTGGGTATTGAAGAAAAGAATGGACAACCAATTCTTCCCCCTTATGGATTAGAAGACCAGAACTTAGACGAAATTCAGAAAAAAATACGAGGTAATTGCAAAAGAATAGATCCAGAATATCAACCAGTAATTTCACCGGAAATTTATATGGAAAAACAAATTCTTGTAATATGGGTTCCAGGCGGAGAATTACGACCTTATCAGGCTCCAGTAAAACTTAAAGACGGTACTCGTGCTTACTATGTTCGTCAGGGAAGTGAGTCAGTTCAAGCAAAAGGAGAAATTTTAACACAGCTAATGCAAATGACTGCAAAAGTTCCTTTTGATGATCGACGTAACAATTCAATTCCAGTCGATGTTATATCATCATCCATCGTAAGGAAGTATCTTACTGACATTCGGAGTGATTTAGTCGCCGAAAATATGCTTATTCCAGATAGGGATTTGTATCGTTATATGAAGATTGTTTCGCCTTTGAATAGTCATGAAGCTCCAAGAAATGTTGCATTACTATTTTTCACAGAAAATCCGGATCATTATTTCCCAGTAACTCAGATAGAAGTCGTTGAATTTGGTGATGATGCCGGTGGAGATCTTATCGAAGAAAAAGTTTTCAAAGGTCCAATTCATTTCCAATTAAGACAAGCACTTGATTATTTAAACAGTTTCAGTACTTCAATGATTAAAAAGATTCCAGGAAGAGCTGAAGCCCATAAAGCAGTTGCATTTCCATATGAAGCAATGGAAGAAGCTCTTGTGAATGCAGTTTATCATAGAAGTTATGAAATTCATGAACCTATCAAAGTATATTTATATCCTGACCGAATGGAAATAATTAGTTATCCAGGACCAGTTCCTGGTATTGAATTGCAGCATTTACAAGCAGATGGAGTTGTGCCGCCAGTCCAAAGTCGAAATCGAAGAATTGGGGAGTTCCTTAAAGAACTCAATCTTGCAGAAGGGCGAGGTACAGGAATACCAAAAATCCGAAGGAAAATGAAAGAAAATGGTTCACCAGAGCCGAAATTCGAATTTGATAAAGAGAAAACATATTTCCGTGTTATTTTGCCTGCACATCCACAATATGTTGTGATTCATTCTTTACGTAATAGTGCCCATCTTTGGGCTACAGGGGATAGAAAAAGCGCCCTTATAAATTTAGAACAAGCTTTATCGAATGTTCCAGCATCAGGAGCACTTCTAGGTCAACTTATCGAGTATAAAGCTGGTTTGGGGGACTTACCTTCAGCTGAACATATGTTTAATGAGAATAGAAATAACATTGTATTAATTGATAGACATTTACTTTATCTTGCGATGGCTAGAGCATATTTGAATTCTCAAAAACCATCAAAAGCTTCATCAATTCTTCAGGAAATTCCTTCTCCGACAACTGGTGATGAATTAATTGAATTAGCAATATTATATAAAAGAGCTAAAAAATATGAAGAAGCACACGCGGTTTTTGCTTCCAATTATGATATTCTTCGTGAAGACCAGAAAGCCGTACATGAATTTGCACAAACAAAGATGAAATTATCATCAAAAGCGCGAGGACATGTCCGAAAACGATTAAACAAAGAAGCTCTTGAACTATTACGTAGAGCTATACAATTATCAGATGACTATATTAGGACTGCTTGGTGTTGGTTTGATCTTGCAATAACTTTGAATTGGTTGCGTTCCCCTGAGACAGAAATTCTAAGTGCTTATAGTAAAGCTATGGAACTCTTACCTAATGAACCGATATTCAAAGAGAATTATGAGAAATGGAGGGCTAACTACGAAAGACGAAGTGGATTTAAAAAAAAATAACCATCCCCGTACTAAATCGTACAAGGTCTTCATCATACTTAAGCAAACGATTTCTTTCTTTAAGTCCTGAGGTGGTTACCAACCCTTACCCAAATCCCTTAGTGTATAGGGCTTTGTGTACAAAGTACAGCCTGTGTATAAAGTCGAGGCATAATTCTACTTTATACACAAAGCCCCATCAATGACAATAACAACTTCATTTAAAGTATATTGAAGCGCCTTACCACTCAGGCCATTTGCACCGCATCAAAAAAAGTAAGGACTATGTATTATGCGAATAATTTCGATTCGGGGATGAACTGATTATCCTCAATCAATCCCTGCACATGCAATTCTATGGCTTCATGCATATTCCGCTCTATTTCTTCACGGGTAACTCCCGTAGCAACACAGCCTGATAAATACGGTGAATACGCCGAATAATTATTGTTTGCTTTCTCGATTACAACAAGAAAACGACACATATCTATTTCTCCATTTTCAACTACGCCAGTTTACTTTGAACCTTCTTATAGAACCCGCTGATCGTTGTCCTCACAAAACGTGCAGGATGTTCTGCCTTTGTCAACGTAATAACATCGTGTTCACTGATAGTATAATTGTGTTGTCCATCAATCACAATGACCGCTTCCTTTTCAGGATTCGTCAGCTCAACCTTGATGGAACCGTTTGCAGGAACAACCCATGGTCGCGATGATAACTTGAACGGTGCCAAAGGCACGATCAGTGCAGCATCAACACGCGGGTCGATGATAGGCCCGCCTGCACTCATAGCATAGGCAGTTGAACCCGTAGGGGTTGCAAATACTACACCATCCGCGCGTAGTTCCTCAAGTTCACATTCATCCACACTGATCTTGTACGTAAGTATCTTCGCAGGTTTAGCCGTGATTATAACCACTTCATTGGTAGCGGATGGAAGCACCTCGCCGTTCAATGAAACTGCCAATCTTAGCCGCTCACCATATTTGAAACCGGCCAACACATTTTCAATTGTCTCGATCGCATCTTCAGGATCCACATCCACAAGGAAACCAAGTGTACCCATATTGATAGCAAGGATTGGAAGTGGATCATACATCTTTGAAATGTTACGAAGCACCGTCCCATCACCGCCAACAGAAATTATGAACTTTACACCATTCTCTCGCATCTTATTCACAGGCACCACAATGTCGCCTTCAACACCCAATGCCTTGGCTGTCATTGGTGATAGCGCAATATCAACTTTAGATCCAAACTTTTTCAAAATAGTCTTAACCATCTCAAGAGCATCCACGTGGTCACATCTTGACACAATACCGATCTTGTTTACCAGATTTACCATCAAATTACCCCCTCGAATTCAAATTCAAAAGATCCATGTGGGCATGTCCATTTGATGCAACCATATCCACACGATTCATAAGACCATTGGGCAGCTTAAGCGGGTCACCAAGTTCATTGGAAACCATCCCTCCTGCCTTTTCAAGTATAAAGTTCCCTGCCGCAACATCGGTTAGCCGCAAAGCCCTGCGAACGTCAACAAATGCATCCATCCTGCCGGATGCAACATAACATAATTCCAGCGCCACACTGCCAAGTATCCTTATCCTTCGAACCCCTTTGCATAATATAGACGTTCGTTCAACATGAGGACGATAACCATATGCACTTATACAAAAATCATGAATATCCGAATTATCAGATGGGCTTATCGGCTTGCCATTCAAGTATGCACCCTTGCCGGACCCTGCATGATATGTATCCCCATTTGCAAGATTCGTTACGTAGCCAAATGAAACGTCGGATAGGTCAGGTTTTGCTATAGCAATGGATACACTGTAGAATGGAATGCCAAAAGCCGCATTGTATGTCCCGTCAAGAGGGTCAAGTATAATAGAGACTTCAGGTTCATCCCCCTCCCCCTCCCCGATCATTATATCCCCTGCCTCTTCGCTGAGGAGCCGCATCGACCTGCCGTAATCCTTCAAAACCGTGAGTATTGCATCTTCCGCAGCCGCATCGATCTTCTTTGTTGGGGTTCCGTCAGCCCCCATATAAACAGTGCTGTAGGCATCACTGCTACCTACCATGTCTTCAATAGCATCTGCTGCAGCCTGCGATGCGCGGTTGCATAATTCCAAAAGATCATGATCGGATGCCATAAATTATAAGAAAATAATAATGTAAATGTAAATGTAAATGTAAAGATGAAAAACAATGGGGATATCAAATGCCCATTGCCTTGTTTGTTTTCGCGATAGACTTTGCACCGTCTGAGTCGATTTCCATCATAGCGCGGATCGCATCCACATTTTCGGGGATCACATCGGATTCCTGATGGATAGCCTGGAAGAAGTACAATTCATCTTCATACATAGTAATGGATTCATCCCAGACGCAAGTCTCCCACATGTCACTTCTTGGACGGTCAAGATCCCTTGCAAGTTCCATTATCTCGGCAGTCGATGTAATTCCCTGCCCGACAAAACGAACTCGTGACTGCTTTGCAAGAACGGCCTCAACCTCTTTTGCCGTGCACTCGTCCCTGAATTCCATATTAAGGGTATGCATGTGCATCAATGTAGTTGGAAGTTTTACAGCCATTGTCGCAATATCAATATGCGGCAAAATGGTTTTCACATCAGGACCGTGGTGTGATGGAAGTGTTATTGGATTTGGAATAATCGCATTGATCGGACCATGTTTAATATCTCCGGGGTCGGCTGCCCTTCTAAGGAGCGTCACCCGCACTTTCTTGATACCAAATTCCTTGTCAAGAGGCGAAATTACCCTGCAAAGTCCGGTCGTGTTGCATGAGACAACCCTGACAAAGTCTTTTCCAAGGGATTCACTGTAATTTGCATCAGCATTGAAAGAACAGTCTGCAAGTTTATGGTCCTCTCCACCTTGCCATATTGCTTTGACTCCTGCTTTTTCATAAAGGGATTTATTCTTCTCTCCAATACCGCCGGGCGTACAATCAACAACAACATCAGCACTATTGATCATATCATCCACTGTACCGGCTGCTTCTATACCGGCATTTTTGAAATCATTAACCCTGTCAGCAAGCGTATAGACATCATACCCTTTATCGTGTGCCATAGCAGCCTCGAAATTAGGTCTTGTCTTTGCAATGCCTACAACTTCCATATCATCCTGCAGACGAACAGCATCTGCAACCCTCTTACCTATAGTCCCATATCCATTTACTGCAACTTTCACTTTTGCCATTTAAAGTCCTCCCTATACTCATTTGCCACAATTATAACTCATTTAGGTTATCAATTTGAATCAATTACATTAATGTTTTGTTAACTGTCAGTTATTAATAAATAAGTGTCGATATCGCATCGGCTCCCGCGAAATTATTCAATAATTATTCTATCCAACACGCACCCCAATACGTTATATTTACTTTTCAATAATTATAGTTTCCCCTTTAGTGAAATCGACTTCCTTTATCGAACCCGAAATAACTTTTTTGTCCCCGAATATTCCGGTCAGCTCGATCGAATCACCATTAACAATCATTCTTGTCACAGACTCCATAACCACTTCCCGCTCATCACCACGAACAAGTATAGCATTTAGTTCACACATTTTTTATATCTCCACTACTTGGCCATTAAACATTACAGATTGGACATCAAACGTTCACTAACTTTGCGACTGAATAGCCCACCTCAAGTCCCATGTCTTTTGCCACACTTTCGCACTTTGTGCGAAGCAAATAAGCGATCGGACCTAAGTTTCTCTCTGAAAGTGTCTCATAATTTGCCATTCCCTTACTCATGATAAGTGATGCATTCTCAAATGCATCCATAAGTTCTTTGGGAGCCTCAGCAAAACAAACACCAATCGCATGTGAACCCGTAGTCAGTACACGATCTACCATTTTATCGATCTCAAACTCACGCACATCATCCATTGTTACATCATTGAGTATTGGAGCACCACGAACTACCAAAGTGATATTTCCACCCATCTTTTTGATAATATCAAATACCAGTGTATCAAGCAGTATCTCACCGCAATTGTCAACAATATAGACCACGTCATCAAGCATATCGAGCATTTGTGGAGTGTCATCAACATCCAGCCCGTGCCTGAACAGTTCTGTGAAAGTATCATCGAATGCATCAGGCGCAACGTCAAATCCCATTACCCCAAAATCAAAATAATTACCTATTACAGATGCGAGTACGGCACGACTGAATATCTCCCCCTCTTCCGGTTCACCTTCATATATCAGCTTCTTCGCAATAGGCAACACTTCATTTGCAACCTTGTTGCTGATTTGTTTCAGTTTTAGATAGGGATCAACATCACCTAAAACCTCATACGCCTTGCGGTGCATTGCCGTTGAAAGATAACCGGCAGGCGTATCAGGTCTGTATTTACGATTTAGTACATCAATTCCTGCCATGACAGTCTTGTGTATCAATTGTTCATCGTCGGTCGATAATTTTGCTTCGTAGTGTACTCTTGAGAGCATGCAATGTGGACAGCGTGCGTCAATTTTCATGTGATTATCCCTTTTGGTCCCCTTTATTGTCAAGGATACTACAAATGACCGCATGCAAAATAAGTGTAACCTTAGTAAAACCGCAATACACATAGCATATTTTTTATACAGAGTATTTCATTTTACTTCCAATGAACCAAAATACATCATATTCCAGCTCCACAAGAATCCTATTATTAACACTGATGTTATTACTATTATTCTCATTTTTACCCATATCAGCCATCGCATCAACCCTTGTAGAAGTAAATCCCGTAAACACACCGGATGGCGCAGTTATCCTGATTATAGACGGACTTGGTGCCCCATATATCTATCCCGAACTTACCCCTTACGCAATTGACGGAACTGTACTTGCTAAAGCCGTTGTACACAATATTTCGCAGATCGCGCAAAACAGTGCGCGTGTTGTGGATATCCGCGCGCCCCGGACTTACACAGAGGCAGGACATTCTGTCCTTGTAACCGGAAATTCCGGTGCAGATAGTGAAGTAGTCGGACATCCGGGTGCTACCATCTATGACATGGCGCACGATAATGGATATCTTGCACTCGCAGTGCTTGAGATGGGAGATTTTTACGAAATGCGTGCCGA
>DQIO01000252.1 GCA_020793555.1 Methanosarcinaceae archaeon
GTCGGTTTATGACAAATTCGAAGAAGAAGTTCGGAAAGTTTTCTGTTTTTGGAGTATTTCCAGAGGATGAGAGGGCGGAGTTTGTTGATGTTGAGCCTGGCAAGGTGAAGTATTCGCTTATGAATTTCTTTATGGATAATTCTTGATGTGTATTAGTAGTGAGATTTGTTTAAAATACATTTATGTATTCTTAAAAAAGGATGCTTTACGATATCAGCGAAATGGAAGTTGGTTATTTCTCAGATGCTTCTGATGATGAACAGGAATTCTATAAACCTGTTTGGATATTTAGAGGTACAGATGACCATGGGAACAATGTAACAAAATATGTATAAATGGGGTTGCGAAATAACCACAACCCCTTTTTTTAGAAGGTGTATTGGATGCAGAGTAAAGAAAAGCTGGCAATTATTTTTTTAATTGTTTTAATCGTATCCTCTCTTACATTCATCCCATTTTATAATGCTTTTAATTATTACCCGACAATAGAACGTATAGAGAAGGACTTACCAACACACTCTTTCAAAGATGTTTCAATTGCGAAAATCGGACAAATATTAGCAGTCACATTTAATCTTAGAGTCAGCTTAAATACAGAAGTTCCTGTATTACCAGCAAACCAGTTACCGATCTTTCAGGGAAAGACTTCTTCGAATATTCTATATATTGATTTCGTGAACACGATTGAAGACTTTAACAGTTCTACGGATGATATTTGTTTCCTTGTTACCAATGATTATATTGCAAAAACCAGAATCAATACAGGTAATTTTCATACCATTGAGCAGGCAAAAATAGACAATTCAAATGAATACATAATCCATCAGGTAAAAAACGGTAACTTCGTCACATATACGGGTGATTATCCCATGTCACCATTGGGAAGAGTCAGGATTGTGGATATTGAACTTGTTTATTTTGATGGTTTTGATTATTATCCCTACGAATACAAAGGTAAGGCCATATACTATCCTACATGGAAAATCACAGCTGAGACTTCTAATTATGGAGATGAAATAATAATGATGAAAGCTATGTCTTTAACTGTTAATTGAATAAATTGATATTAATATCTCAGGAGACAAAAAAATGGCAACATTCAAACAATTGATCAAAGACAGTTGGAAACTGGCTGAAGAAGAACAGGCTGCTACATACATAGATGAGGTGTTCATCGGAGGAGTTGTATCCACAATGCTGGAAAGCGGACATGCGCTTTTTGACATGTCGTCCACAGGTGACTATCACAATATGATGTTTGAGAACCTTGACAATCAGGACAGGATTATCATTCAGGTACGACACGAAAACAATGCACTTGCAGAAGCAAAAACGCTTGGACACAGGATGCAATTCACGTGCGGATACGGAATGCGTGCAAAAAAGATTGGGAAGCTTGTCTCATCAAGTTGGAGGGAATCATTGTCCGGTTCACTCGGTGATATCGGTTCCATAATGTATGACGTGCAGGGAAATTACCTGTTTGCCAGTATGCCCCTCTACATAATAGCTGATGATTATGTGGATTTGGACACACTTATGCCTGACTTTGACAAAATGGCAGAAGACCTATCCGAAATAATGGAAAAACTGAAGGAATTCGTTAAAGTCAACGTGGGGGCCTGATTATGGGACTTTTTAAAGCCATCGGGGACGTCGCACACAGCAAAGCACTGACACAGAGCAAGGACGAGATCGTGCTTGGTGAGGTCATACATTACTTTGTCAGGAACGGACATTCACTCATCCATATCGCAAACGGGAACGAAGCAAACTCAGGTTACACTGTTCGATTCAAAATGAACGATGATGTCCTGTACACCATCGAATACAAGATCGACCGCAAGGTTTCGGGAATGAAATCAAAGATCGTTGGAAGCCAGTCCGTCATAACTGTTGTGGCAACCGTGAAGAACTACGTTGTTGAGCCTGAAGAAGTCATTAAAATGTACAAGACCGATTTTACCAATATAGGCAAGATACCTCTTTTGGGTTCCATTAAGGTGAACCATGACCTAAACTACGTGGTCGCAACGGCAAAGAGCATTAAGAATCTGGACAAATATGTCAAGAAAACCACGATCGATCAGGATGAACTGCATAACGATATCAGCGATATGATCACGCAGTTGCATGAGAAACTTGAGCCTTTTAAGAAGGCGTTTGATTAGGCTACTTCGTAGAAGTGTCCGTTAGGATATTTTGTGGAAGTATCCGTTAGGATATTTTGTGGAAGTGTTTGTTAGAACGCTTTAGAAAAACCCTCACTTTTGAGGGTTACTTTTTTTACTGAACAAATTTCATAGTTATAGTATCATACAACAAACTATGGGAGTGAGAGAATATGAGCGTAGAGAATATAATTAAAGAAGTTACAGGTGAACTCGAACGATTGGTAACCACAAAAACCGTCATCGGAGAACCTGTGGAAGCTGCAGGTAAGACGATAATTCCGGTCACAAAAGTATCCTTTGGATTTGGAAGCGGCGGCGGAGAAGGAAAAGGCGACAAAGGTGAGACCGGCTTTGGCGGCGGAGGCGGTGCAGGTGCAAAGATCGAGCCGATTGCATTCATTGTGGTTTCTGAAGACGAAGCACGCCTGCTCACAATATCCGGCAAGACCGATTTAGGCAAGATCATAGAATCCGTGCCGGATGTTATCGATAAGATCAGATCGGTCAAAAGCAAAATGGGGAAGAAGAAAGAGAAATCTGAAGTGAGCGAAGAAGCGGAACACGAAGGGGACGACGAATAATTAACTCAGACCCTTCCTCTCTCAGACTTCAACACGCATGTTGCTTATTATTTATGCAGCGTTAGCCATTATCGTTTTATTGTTCGGGTTAGTGGTATTTGCTGCATTTGATGTGACTGTTTATGTAAAAGTAAAAGGGAGCAGGGTCGATCAATACATCAAAATCAAGTGGATGGGGTTGTCGTATAAGTTCAAGAATGAAAGTAAAAAAGCGGCAAAAAAAGAGAAAAAGGAAGCAAAGCCAAAGAAAGAAAAAATCGAAAAGAAAACAAACAGCATTGGCATTTCCAGTTGGTTTAGGTTTTTCAGGATCATACAAAAACCGTTTATCAGATTCATCGAAGATCTTTTCAGAACCATAAAGTTTCGGAAAATCTCCTGTGACCTGACCTACGGCTTTTCCGACCCTGCCGATACCGGCATGTTGTGTGGTTTTCTATATGGTTTGAAGGGATTATTCGCCAAAAGATGCAGTATTTTTGATTTTTCTATATATCCACAATTTCAGGACGAGGTCTTTGACCTTCGTGTTCTCACTAACATTCGTTTCAGGATAAGTTCTCTTCTCTTTGCTATTCTGCGATTGGTAACCAACAGAAAGGTTTTGGGTGCAGCATGGTTTATTTTTAAGGAATGGCGGAAAGCAAAACCGAAAACAATTTGAGTGTTTGTTTAACAATTTTCAACGAAGGGTTAATCGCTCTTTCTTATTCGGCGTCACCACATTGATTGTAGGATCGCATCTGCAAACTCCCGATAACTATATATTATTTTGCAACACATGTGTTACACATGGACACTACTATCCGCAACATAGACCCTTTTGTTTACAAGAGCCTGAAAGCAAAAGCCACAGCAGATGACATTACAATCGGGGAAGCAATTAACAAGGCAGTAAGAGAATGGTTAAACATTAAACCAAAAAAACACAAGAGCATCCTTGATATCAAACCTGAACACTTTGGAAAACAGCACATGTATTTGAGCGAAGAGATCGATGAGATCCTGTATGGAGAGGACAACGCTTGATATTTCTCGATTCCAGCGTGATCATTGCATACAAAAATGCAGATGATACCAATCACACAAAGGCTGCAGAAATATTTAGCAGACTCAATGAAGGGAAATATGACAAAGGAGTGATCTCTGAATTCATTTTTACAGAAGTCACCACAGTGCTTGCGCTTAAAAGAGACTTAAATACAGCAACGAATGTTGGAAATATTCTGCTTGATGCAAAAGAGATCGAAATAGTAAAAGCAAGTGATGTTTTTGAGAGAACATGGGACATTTTCAAAGACCAGAAAAACACGAAATTGAGTTTTGTGGATGCTTCAAATCTTGCGTGTATGGAACAGAGGAAGATCAAAAAGATCGCAACCTTTGACAAGGATTTTCTCAAAATCAAATCTGTTGAAGTTGTGAGAGATCCATAAAAGCACCTCAAACACCAACTATAGATATTTAATAAGATAAACGTATTTGTTAAAATATATTAAAACCAATGTCATAACCACCGTAGGCGGCGCGTCCCTTAACCACTTATCCACAAAAATACATAATAGTCCATTTAATAGTCCATTTAATCAATTAAATTATTATGCTAACTTAAAAACCGATTACTTTACCAAATATTATACTACTGCTCATTAGTAATTATGAAATATGCCGCCTGCGGCGTGTTGTTAACTCGGAACCAAAACAATAGAAAACAACCAACCAAATAACAATAAACAGCAATACCTGAAACAACATGATAAAAATAACGTCCCCATCCAGACTCCACCTCACACTTATCGACCTCAACGCCGAGATCGGCAGAGTTGATGGCGGTGTAGGAATAACGCTGGATTCGCCGCACATACGTATCTCGGCTGAAAAGGCGGATTCCGTAGAAGTGATCGACAAATCATACTTCTCCGACAGAATACAGGCAGCAGCAGAAGCCATCCTGCCGGATGGTGAAGGCGTCAGGATCACTATTGAAGAAGATATGCCGGACCATGTAGGACTTGGCTCAGGCACCCAGTCGGCATTGTGCGCCGCTGCGGCTGTTAATGAACTATACGGACTTGGAATGAGTGCAAGAGAACTTGCAATCGCAGTCGGTCGCGGAGGCACGTCAGGCATTGGTGTTGCTTCGTTTGAAAGCGGCGGGTTTTTGGTGGATGGAGGACACAGGTTTAGCGACAAAGGCGCATTCTCCCCATCTGCTGCAAGTCGTGCAGACCCTGCACCGATCCTGTTCAGACATGATTTTCCAGATTGGGATATTGTGCTCGCAATTCCCCACACGAAAGGTGCGCATGATGTGCAGGAAGTGGATATATTCAAGCAGGAATGCCCGATCCCACTGCGTGAAGTACAGGATGTCTCACATACGATCCTGATGCAGATGATGCCTGCGATCATGGAAGGCGACATTGAAAGTTTCGGATGCGCGGTGAACCATATCCAGACCGTGGGGTTCAAGAAACGGGAGGTTGACCTCCAGCCGCAATCTGTCAGGGATATTATTGAGTTTATGCAGGACAGCGGCACCTACGGAGCAGGCATGAGTTCATTTGGACCTGCGGTGTACGGATTTGTTGATAGCAAGACACAAGGTAAGCAGATACAAAAAGACGTGCAAGGTATGCTGGATGAGACTATTGGCGGCAGTGTTATCATCACACGTGCGAACAACAGAGGCGCAACAATTACAAATACGGAGGCTTGATTTGAAGATTATTACATGGTTTGGAACACTTACGCTTGATGACAACGGCAAGTTGTTGGAATGGGATTTGTTCCAAAAGGACACGAATGTTCTTGCAGAGAGTTTGGTCCAGCCAAAAGAAACGGAAATTGACATACCACCTGCCGGTTTTAACCTTCGCGCTGTTGCAATGGAATGTGGTTTTGTCGCATCGAATGACGAATACAACAATCTTCTTCGGGATGTGAGCATCCGTGCAGCAAAGCAACAAATATCAAGCGGCACGCCGGACATGGGTGTCATTCAGGCGGTTGAGGCGTTGGATGATATTGATGAGACTACAAACACCTTGTCCGAACGGTTGGCGGAATGGAATGGAATGTACTTCCCTGAAGTGGGTCTGTCCTCAGAACCGCTTGCAAGGTTTGTTGCAAAATATGGTTCAAGGTCTAATGTCTTGCCTGACGATAATCTATATGAGAAAGCGACTTCTTCGATGGGAGCTGAACTTACGGGTTTGGACGAGAAACTTGTCAAGGGTTTTGCAGATAATATATGCACATTGTACGACAGCCGAAGCCGTATCGAAGAGTATCTTGTAAAAAGTATGGAAATCACTGCACCGAATCTTGTCAATATTGCAGGTGCACTTATCGGTGCACGATTGGTTAGCATGGCAGGTGGACTTGAAAAACTTGCACGTTTTCCATCAAGCACAATTCAGGTGATCGGTGCGAACAGGGCGCTTTTCAAACATCTGCGCGCACGAGCGCCGTCACCGAAACATGGAATTATATTCAACAATCCAATAATCAAAAACGCGCCCTGGTGGCAGAGGGGAAAGATATCACGTGCGTTTGCCGCAAAGATAACGCTTGCAGTACGCATGGATGTGTATTCAGGTGAACTGAATGAGTCAATAAAGACCGAACTTGACGCGAAGATCGAGAGTATCAAGGCAGCCAACCCAAGACCACCTAAACGGGAAAATAAGAATAAGAACAAAGGCGGCAAGGGACGAAAACAAAAAGCGGGAGGCAGGAGATAGATGGCAGCAAAAGAAGTATCCGCCGGAATTTTTGAGATCACAGAAAGGGGCGGCAAGCAACTTGCCACGATAAATCTTGTCCCCGGTGCGAGTGTTTATGGGGAGAAACTCATCGAGATAAAGGGTTGTGAATATCGGATATGGAACCCAAAACGCAGCAAACTTGCCGCAATGGTGATCAAAAAGTTCAACATACCGATAAAACGAGATTCAAAGGTGCTGTATCTGGGTGCAGCATCGGGTACGACCGTAAGCCATGTTTCCGATATAGTTTCAGACGGCATCGTATATGCCGTGGAATTCTCACCGCGTACTATGAGGGATTTGATTGGACTTTGTGACGAACGTCCAAATATTATACCGATACTTGCAGATGCCAACAGACCACAAGCGTATGCACATATCGTCGAGGAAGTGGATGTGATCTTTCAGGATGTCGCACAGCCAAACCAGAGTGAGATCGCAGCAGTGAATGTGAAACGGTTTCTGAAAAGTGACGGTCATCTGTTGCTTTCGATCAAGGCTCGAAGTATTGATACTGTTGCAAATCCGAAAAAGGTATTCAAGGAAGAAGTCAGGAAACTGGAACATGACTTTGATGTCGGGTTTGAGGTGCTGGATAGTCGGGAACTTATGCCGTTTCATGAGGACCATCTTGGGGTTATGGCAAGAGTGCGTCCTGCACTCTAATTTCACCTAAACAAACAAATAATTTCCATTATCGCTTTGCTGACAATATCCCGTCTTTCAACTCTTTTGCAAGTGCTTCAAGCCGTGCGTTTACATCAATGCCGGATGCGATGATGTCCACAAATGCAGAACCTACAATAACACCATCAGCACCGTCTTCCACAACCTCTTTTGCCTGCTTTCCATTTGAGATGCCAAATCCCACGGCTTTTGGAATGTTGGTCTTAACACGTGACAACAGTTTGTTTGTGCTCTCTGCAACATCACTGCGTGCGCCCGTAACTCCCACTCTGGAAACAAGATACATAAAACCCGAGCCATGTTCGAGTATCATGTTGATCCTTTCCTCTGTGGTAGTGGGTGCGATAAGGAATATAAAATCTACGTTATTCCTGACGCAACATTCTGCCAATTCTTCAGATTCCTCAACGGGAAGGTCGGGTACGATTATACCACTGATGCCTGCATCATTACAATCGAGCACGAACTTTTCAATTCCGCGTTTGAATATCAGGTTGTAGTATGTCATGCATACAAGCGGAACCTCTACATCCAATGATGCTAACATTTCAAAGTACTTATCAGAGTTCATGCCCGCTGAAAGTGCTCTCTCAGATGCTGCCTGAATGGTTGGTCCATCAGCGACCGGATCTGAGAATGGTAATCCAAGTTCAACAATATCGGCACCACCACGGATGAGTGCCTGCACAATACCTTCTGTTGCATCTGATGTAGGATCGCCTGCACATACGTATGCGATAAGGGCACTTTCACCGCGTGCCCGAAGTTCTAAAAACTTGTCAGGGATGTTCATCAGTTGCCCCCCTTCTCAAGATTTATCACAGTTTCAAGGTCCTTGTCGCCCCTGCCTGACAGGTTAATAACCACAACGTCACCCAATTCACCGGATTCTGCCGCTTTCATCACGTATGCGAGAGCATGGGACGATTCAAGTGCCGGGATGATTCCTTCCATGCGGCTCAGTTCATGGAATGCTTCCAAAGCTTCATCATCATCGGCATGGCAAGGTGTAAGTCTGCCGATGTCGGCAAGATATGCAAGTTCAGGACCTACTCCTGAATAATCCAATCCCGCGGAAATTGAATGTGATTCTAGGATCTGCCCGTATTTGTCCTGTAGTATGCGGGTGCGTGCGCCATGAAGGACACCATCCTCGCCAACACACAGTGATGCAGAGTGAAGTGCCGCATGTTTTGTGGTGGTCATACCGCTACCACCTGCTTCTACTGCAAAAAGTTTTATATCCTTTTCTTCTACGAAAGGGTGGAATATTCCCATGGCATTGCTGCCGCCGCCTGTGCATGCGACAATGGAATCAGGATATCGTCCTTCTTTTTCCATGATCTGCTCCTTGACCTCATTACCGATCACGCTCTGGAAATCGCGTACTATCATGGGGTATGGATGTGGACCAACAACAGAACCTATCAGGTAGTGTGTGTTCCCCACATTTGTCACCCAGTCGCGAAGGGCTTCATTGATGGCATCCTTGAGTGTCTTTGAACCGGATTCAACCGTATGCACTTCCGTACCCATGAGTTTCATCCGGTACACATTCATGAGTTGCCGCTTTATATCCTTTGCACCCATATACACCACAGTATCAAATCCCATATTTGCACCTGTCATAGCAGTTGCAGTGCCATGCTGTCCGGCGCCGGTTTCAGCGACAATCCGTGTCTTTCCCATGTACTTTGCAAGAAGACTCTGTCCTATTGTGTTATTCAACTTGTGGGCGCCGCCGTGTACAAGATCCTCACGTTTGAGGTATATGCGCGTACCATATTTTTTGCTAAGGTTCTTTGCAAAATATAGTGGCGTCTCCCTGCCTGCAAAATCTTTCAAGTAATAATCAAGTTCCTTGAGGAATTCGGGATCGTCTTTGTAGCGCTGGTACCCTTCTTCAAGTTCCGCAAGGGCTGGCATCAGTATTTCAGGCACGAACTGCCCGCCGTATTTGCCGTATAAGGATGTTGTCATTATATGCTCCTGTACATGTTATATTTTGAATTACTAAATTATGTTATTAATCTATGCTTAAACAGAAATTGTACTATGCATGAAACTCAAACCAACGCGGAGCGTATCGGCGGTTGTTTTTTTACTTTTTTGTTCATTTGAATCACATTTCATCACCATGGGTGCTGAGGTATTACTATCCATGCAATAATGTATGCCAATATCCCACTGCCACCGGCCAGTGTGAACACGATCCACAAGAGCCTGATAAATGTCGGGTCCATATCAAAATATTCACCCAAACCGCCGCATACGCCTGCGATCATGGAGTTGTTTCTTGACCTGTATAATCGTTTCTTCATGTTGAACCCTCGACCATTTCTTTTGTTTTGGAGTACACATCACTGCTTTTAATAATTGCGGTTCCAATGAGAATTGCATCTGCACCTGCAGAAATGACGCGATTGATGTCATCTTTATTGTGAACGCCGCTCTCGCTTATGATGACATGTTGGGTTCTATTATTTTCGTCGAAATTCCTGATAATTGGTGCAAGACGAACGGTAGTTTGCAGGTCAACTTCAAGCGTGCCAAGGTCTCGGTTATTGATGCCAATAACTCTTGCCGTGGTTTTCAATGCATTGTTAAGTTCATCTTCATTATGAACTTCAACAAGAGGTTCAAACCCTTTTGACTGTGCGAGTAGGACAAATGATTCAAGTTTATCCCCAAGTGCGCCTGCGATTAAGAGTATAAGGTCGCTCTTTGTCTCATCCATTTGAATTTCATCGATTATAAAATCTTTTCGAAGTACTGGAATGGATGTGCTATTTCTGGCACTTTTAAGGTTCCCGATCGATCCGTTGAAAAAATCAGGTTCGGTCAGGACAGAGATTGCAACAGCTCCGCCGCGCTCCATCTCTTT
>DQIO01000251.1:0-8553 GCA_020793555.1 Methanosarcinaceae archaeon
AGACGTAAAAGATATTTCTGTCATGCTTTAGACATATCATTAAAGATATATAAAAATCTTTCTAATTATTCTTCGCGTTGACTATACATGCTGCGTACATGCGGGTGCCGATGTTAAAATGAAAGTCACAGCAATTGATCTAAACTAAAGAAAACGGAGCATCCGTTTCCGCCGCAGGCGGCGGATTCCACTGCCACCAAACCCACAACAACTCACAACCCCAAATACAACAATGCAATTCTCATATCTGCAAATATGACGCCGCATAAAAACCGTTTTAATTGGTGTTCGATCAAGGATTTTTATTGGCTTGTTGCTAATGTTTTTAGATAAAAGCAACCCTGTTCACATTTTCAATAAAAACGCGAAGTTGATCGATGTTAGGGACTTTTTATTATTTTCTGGTCACACTTATTAATCAGTTCTGTTCTTCCATCCTTTTTAACATGGAACAAGCACAAAAATTTTCTGCTATAGTCCACAAAGAAAATGACTGGTATGCATCGTGGTGTCCTTATATAGATATTGCAAGTCAGGGAAAAACAGTTGAAGAAGCCATTGCAAACTTAAAAGAAGCCGTGGAACTATATTTGGAAGATGAAGATGTATCGGTGCCACAAACAACTTCTTTTTTAACCACTTTTGAGGTTTCCCATGCCAAAACTTCCCATCCTGTCAGCGCATAAGACATAAAAGCCCTGAACAGTATTGGCTTTCAAGTTGTTTCTCAAAAGGGAAGCCATATAAAAATGAAAGGAAAGAATGGCAACGAAACATTCACTGCCATAATTCCAAATTATAACGAAATACCAATCGGCACTCTAAAACCTATAATCAGACAAGCCGGACTTTCGCCAGATGATTTTATGAAATTGTTTTGAACTTGAAGTTCAGGTATGCCACGTTTTTTAAGGGTTATACCGTGATCCTGCAACATTTTCACCTTATACCTTTTTACCTACAATGAGAGACTTTTTAATTTATTCTGGCTGAAATTAATCGTGGCAAAGAAAATAAACCACGGAGGACACAGAGAGTCGTTGTTTTTTCTCTGTGGTTTTCCGAACCACCAGAAGATAATAAAAAGTCTCCGATGTTATTGGTTTTATCATCCCGGTATTTTTAGATATGTTCAATGGGTGTATGATATTTATCACGATTTGTCTCTTAACCGAACACTGATAAAACCGTTTTGTATTTTGCGTTCATGGTGTAGGAACGTGCTGCGCTCATGCGCAGTCGCGTCGTTTTTTGCATCTGTTTCACCCTTTCCATCTGGCAACGTTGTATGGTTGACTTGACACTAGTGTCGCGTCAACCATATAATGTCGCCAATATATAATCTGCCATTGCTTCATTTTCTAGTTATTTTCAAGACGCTGATTCACGCAGATTAACGCTGATTCGACCTTAAATCTGCGTTAATCAGTGTTAATCTGTGTCTGAAATATTTATTGAATATTACTGTATTTTGGAATTGTTTAATGTGATCCATGTTTCTTATGATTGACACTTGAATGTTGACGCGACACTAGTATCTCAAAACATTGAATTGGTTATTAACTTACTATGTCAGTTAAACTATAGATTAACCCAATTCCAAAATTCCGCGTGCAGCCAGCACTCCTGTAGCTGCCGCATTGACAATATCCCTTGAAAGCCCTGCACCGTCACCTGCTGCGAACAGGTTTTTCACGTTCGTTTCCATATTACGATCAACCGAGATCTCCATTGCATAGAACTTGATCTCAGGCGCGTACAACAAAGTAGAATCCGATGCAACACCCGGAATTATTTGGTTTAGCGTATCTAATCCTTCAATAATATCCATCACAATACGATGAGGCATAGCCATAGAAATATCACCCGGAGTCACATCTTTAAGCGTATTCACAACAGGATTTCGGGCAATGCGTTTCTCTGTCGAACGCCTGCCGCGCCGAAGGTCGCCCATCCTCTGGAGAACAGGTTTTCCGCCACCGATCGTTGTAGCCAGTTTTGCAACAGACCTTGCATACTTTGTTGTATTCTCGATCGGATGTGTTAGTTCGATATGCACAAGGAATGCGAAATTTGTATTTTCGGATGCCGTATTTCGCATCGAATGCCCATTTGTCGCAATGAAACTTTCATACTGTTCCTTAACAACAAACCCGTGCTCATTCGTACAAAATGTCCTGACGAAATCATCATACCTGCGCGTGTTGATATGAAACTTAGGATCGCGATTGATCTTTGTCACAGGGTCCATAATAATTGCCGGCACTTCCACACGTACCCCAATATCGATACCTCCATAACGTGCTTCAATTGAATGCCTGTTTGTAAGTTCATTGACCCATTCGCCACTAATCCTGCCCGGGGCAAGTATCGTATGCTTTGACATGATACTGCGCCCATCTGAGAGAATAACTCCCTGGCACACACCATCCTCTACCACAAGGTCATCCACCCTTGTATTCAATAAGAACTTGATATCTCTTGCTTCGAGATCATTCTTAAAATTGCCAATAACGGTTGGTGCATTGTCAGAACCTATATGACGCTGTTTTATATCCAAAAATCGCGCTCCAACAGATGCTGCCCTGCGTTTTAACTCCTCAACATCACTGTTCTTGGGATTGGATACATCCTGCGGTGATCCATAATGCAGGAAAATATCATCAACATACTTGACAAGTTCCCATGCATACTCCTTGTCCCCGGTCAGTTGTGCAAGGTCACCTCCAATATCCGGTCGAAGGTTCAATGTTCCGTCAGAGAATGTTCCTGCTCCACCCACGCCGCACATAATATCACATGGCGCACAGTGTGTACACATGTTGATCGAATCCATTGGACAGTGCCGTCTGTCAATATCCCGGCCTTTATCAATTACCAGTATCGTAAGATTGTGGCCGGCCAGCTCATTTGCGGCAAACATGCCTGCCTGTCCTGATCCTATAATAACAACATCATACTCATCCTCTGCAACATCCTTTTTTACACCCATAGGTACACCTCATACCAATCCGATAATCTATCGGTTACGCTAGTAATATAAAATTGGTATTATTAGGATAAAATCTTATCCAGTTGCTTGAGTGACACGGCAAGTTTGATTTCCTGTGCGATCCTTCGACCCGTTGAGAAATTATCCTCTATGTAATCAGAATACGGCGAGCCTGTCGGATATAGATTGGTACCTGCCACAATACGAGCAGATATCTCAAACACCTTGATCTCAAGGTCATCAGTAACCACAGTCTCAAGACAGAACGGACCGATCATGCCGCCAAAGATCCCAAGCGATTCTTCAACCACTCTCTCACCAAGTGAAAAAATAAGTGGCAACAGTGATTCCCGTGCAACGAGTGGCACGTTACCTGTAACAACATACGTCGGGTGAATGCCTGCACTTTCAAGTTCACTGGGAGACCCAAGCCTGAATATTTCATCAGCATTGGATTCAACACGCCTGTCCATGCTATGCATCTCAAGCGTTCCTGTGCTTAATTTGTATCCTTCTGTCCTTATAGGTGAATAGAAAAAATGTAAATAATATCTTGTACCCACAATGAATTCCTGTATGGTGTATTTTTCATTTGGGTCTATATTTTCTTTAAAATCCTCATAGTTTTTCGCAACAAAGAAACCGCGGCCACCTTTTGCACCGTGGTATTTAACCATTACAGGACTCGAAATGTCCTTAGGGTCATGAATCTCTTTTGGCATGTGTATTCCGGCATTTTCCAACCATTGCCGTTCCATATCCCTGTCGGATTCCCACTCAAGCACTGCCCTGTTTCCAAATGTCGGTACTGCAAGTTCTGCGAAGTCATCCGTTCCCATATACTCTACAAACGATCCATGCGGGATAATAATGGCGTTCTTCGCAACAAGTTCTTCAGCGATCTTTTTTATATCGTCATAGCTGTCAACAACAATAAATTCATCAGGTTTTGCTTTTGGGAATGCATCGTAAAAACGCGGAGGCTTTTTCAAGCAAATACCGATCGTTTTGATACCTTCTTCGCGTGCTCCATGGAATATCTGGAGACTTGAGTGTGAACATACCGTTGCAATAGTCAGATTATCAGTATCGTATTTTTCAAGTATATTCGATATTTGCTCTTTAGTTATCATTATTTTACCCCAAAATTTTACATTATATTGTACTATTTGGTATTTAAGGTTACGGAATTACATTTTAAAATACCAAATATATTCAACAGCCTCACCTATTAATGCAACCTGTTTACAGCATATGCCGAAAGTGGACACATTGGACAGATCCACCAAATATCTCACCACCACGCCGCAAAACGTTATACTAATATACACCTTTCAATAATTTATATAACCAAAAGAGGGCACACAATGAAAATTTCCATAATAGGTTCCGGTTACGTAGGCACAGTATCTGCCGCGTGTTTTGCAGAACTCGGGCATGAAGTCATCTGCATAGATATCGACGAGGAGAAAGTCAGGCAAATAAACGCAGGCATCCCGCCAATATATGAGGAAGGACTCGAAGAATTGATGCAAAAACATGCAGAACATCATCTCATTGCCACATCGGACTACGACTACGCGGTCGCCAACTCCGATGTTTCGTTTATCTGTGTAGGCACGCCGTCAGGAGATGACGGAAGTATCGACCTATCCATTGTGCGTGCAGCCAGTGCAAGCCTTGGGCGTGTGATCGCAAAGAAGGATGGATACCATATCGTGGTTGTGAAAAGCACTGTCGTGCCCGAAACAACCGAAAAAGTGGTACTTTCCACGATCGAGGAATACTCTGGCAAACGTGCAGGCAAAGATTTCGGGATTGCAATGAATCCCGAGTTCCTTCGCGAAGGTAAAGCAATCTACGATTTCATGCACCCAGACAAGATCGTGATTGGTGCCATCGACAAGCGCACAAGTGTGATAGTATCAGAACTCTACCGCAGTCTTGATTGTGAGATTACGCACACCAATCCAAAGACCGCAGAGATGATAAAATACGTCAACAATTCTTTCCTTGCAACAAAGATATCCTTCTCCAACGAAATCGGGAACATCTGCAAGAAACTCGGCATCAACACCTACGAAGTAATGCAGGCTGTCGGCACGGATTTCAGGATATCAAAAAGTTTTCTCAATTCAGGCGCAGGTTTTGGAGGGTCATGTTTTCCAAAGGATGTCAAGGCACTGATCGGCAAAGCAAAGGATATTGGTTACGACCCAATTCTTCTAAAATCGGTTATCGAAGTGAACGAACACCAACCACTCGAGATGATAAAACTTCTCAAAGCTAAACTCGGCGATCTCACAGGAAAAAAGATTGCCGTTCTCGGACTTGCATTCAAGAACGACACTGACGACATCCGCGAATCCCGATCGATCCCGGTCATTGCCGAACTCCTGCGTCTCGGGGCAGATGTTACAGCCTATGACCCAATGGCATCGGACGAGATGAAAAAAGTGTTCAACAACATTACTTACCACATCAGCGCAGCAGGCGCTCTCAAGGACGCGGACGCATGTCTTTTGATGACAGAATGGGATGAGTTCAGGAACCTCGATTCCGAGTTCGGTCTCATGAAGGACAGTGTCGTGATCGACGGCAGGCACATGATAGTGCTGGAGGATATTGAACAGGATATTGATTATGTGGGTCTTTGCTGGTAAAATAGGATATAACAAGTTCGTATTTATTATTTGAATCTGAAAAACCATGTCAACAATAAAATTATCCAACCGGGTCGGGCTGTTCACAGAATCCGTTATACGCGACATGACGCGCCTTGCCATAGGTTATGATGCCATTAACCTTGCACAGGGATTTCCTGATTTTGGCGCACCCGAGGAGTTGAAAGAAGCTGCCATTTCAGCGATCAAAGCCGACTATAACCAGTACGCTATCACATGGGGCGCGCAGGAATTGCGTGATGCGATCGCAAAACGTGCGTGTGAGTTCAACAACATCCGCGTTGAACCCAACCGTGAGGTCACCGTAACCTGCGGTGCCACCGAAGCCATGATGGCATCCATGCTTGCGCTTATCAACCAGGGGGACGAGGTCGTAATTTTTGAGCCGTTCTATGAGAACTACGGACCCGATGCCGCAGTCTCTGGTGCGGTTCCAAGATTCGTGCCGCTTAACCCTGACAATTTCTCGATAGACGAGGTAGCACTCAAATCTGCCTTCAACAACAAAACCAAAGCGATTGTTGTAAACACGCCAAACAACCCGAGCGGAAAGGTGTTCACAAAGCGTGATATGAAATTTATTGCAGACCTTTGTAATGATTACAATGCCGTTGCGATAACCGATGAAATATACGAACACATCATCTATGACGGCAAGAAGCACATCAGCCTCGCCTCGCTTGATGATATGCATGACCGCACGATAACGATTGGCGGCATATCCAAAACATACAGTGTCACAGGCTGGCGTATTGGCTACACAATTGCAAATGAGGAACTCACAAACGGCATCAGGAAGATCCATGATTTCCTCACAGTCGGCGCACCTGCACCATTCCAGCACGCTGCGGCAGAAGCACTCGCTTATCCTGATTCATATTATAGCGGACTTGTGGAAATGTATGACCGCAAACGTCACATGCTCTTTGACGCGCTAACATCTGCCGGGTTCAAGTGTGTTCTTCCGGAGGGTGCATATTACATTCTCACAGATATTTCGGAACTCGCAGGCGGAATGGATGATGTGGAGTTTGCAAAATACCTTGTAAAAGAGGTCGGCGTGGCTTCGGTGCCCGGAAGTAGTTTCTATACTAATGCAAAATCGGGCAAGACGAAATTACGGTTCACGTTTTCCAAGCAGGATTCGACATTGCAGAAAGCGGCTGAACGATTGGGGTCGCTGAACAATGGATAACACAGTTCATCGATATATTAAAAATAACATTGAATGGGTAGAAAATGAGTGAAATGAATAATGAAATAAAAGATGATACGCACGGACGCATCGAATCCTTTGATCAGAGTGTAAGAAGCCTTGAGAGACGCCTGCGTGCGGTTGAGCGCAGACTTTCCATTGAAGTTCCGCCCGAGGACAGTGCGTTAGACTCGTTCGATAATACGGAAAAATTGTTACAACAGACGCGCACAGAAATATCTGCGGTTGTCGAAGAGTTCGGCAGCCTAAAAACAGGTGTCGATGATCTCAAAGAAACAGTGCAGGAATCCCTGCGCGCAGATATGGACAAAATGTCGGAAATGATTCTACAACTTGAAAGTCGGCTTGAGAGGGTGGAGAATCAGAACAAGATCACAATAGGTTCAATAAAAGTACCTGTGGAACTTTCAGGTGTGGTCGGCGCAGGTGTTCTGCTGGTCACAGGAACCCTTATTTTCGCTGACAGGTGGGATATCATCAGGTCACCGTATTTCTCATTCGGCATTGCCGGAGTATTGGCAGCAGCCGTTCTTTCAAAATTCTATCTGGCAAATAAGACGAAAGATTAGGTCTTTACTACCTTTACCAGATATCCGTCCGTATTGTCCATATAGCCGTCAGCCATCACCTTGATTGAGAGATATCCTTCCTGTTTTCCAAAAGAATAACCCAGACAATTGAAATTATTAATGTATGACCTGTTTATATATACATAGACTTACATACTATATTTTCTGTAGAGTATGGAAACATAGGCAATTTGAGAGGAGACGTATTTTTATGGGTATTATAAAAATGGCTAAAAATCTTAGGATAATTTATTTTAGTACATTGGTTATAGCAATAGCAATCATAGTTATACTCTAAAATATTATATTTTGAATTAAATTGTGTATGATTAGTTTACTAATTTTTTTGTCCTACTTTTTGGTCTGTTGGGCATATTCATAGGCCAGTACATAATGCAGTACCGTGAGGCCTATGCAATATGGATCAGATATATTATTTACAATGGAATGGACCCACACAGTACTTGTGAGGATAAAATAGACTTATGCAGCAAACTTGAGTCTTATTCTAGAGAGATTTGCGAATTATCCCATATGATTATAATCATTTTTTTTGGGATATCCATTACATTTATTCTAATTGTGTATGGGATTACAACAAACATCTCTCTTATTGAAAATGATGCCACAACTTACTATTCCATTGTTGGAATTGATGTTTTATCTTCTAATCTGGAACTTAATTCTCTTTTAGCAGCAAGATTCTTAACATTTATATTATTCTCAGGATTAATTTTTGTGTTGAATGAATCAAATATCAATATATTTAAGACTTCTAAAACCAGCCCAATTGATGAAAAAATATTTGATGTATGGTGTGAAATAAAATGCGAATCTTGTAAAAAAATAAAAAATGATTTGGAGCCGCGAAGACTTTATGAAATATGGGCTGAAAAAATAAATTCTGGTAAAAGTGCATCTCCTGAAGTGAGAGAACGTCTAAAATCACTACTTAAGGATAAAAATATTGACAAGAGGCCTTAATTCACATATAACTTTAAATATAAAAATTTGATTTTCTCTTTCAATAAATCTTGGTGTCGGCTTGAGAGGGTGGAGAATCAGAACAAGATCACAATAGGTTCAATAAAA
>DQIO01000251.1:9822-11200 GCA_020793555.1 Methanosarcinaceae archaeon
ATAGGTTCAATAAAAGTACCTGTGGAACTTTCAGGTGTGGTCGGCGCAGGNGTTCTGCTGGTCACAGGAACCCTTATTTTCGCTGACAGGTGGGATATCATCAGGTCNCCGTATTTCTCNTTCGGCATTGCCGGAGTATTGGCAGNAGCCGTTCTTNCAAAATTNTATCTGGCAAATAAGACGANNGATTAGGTCTTTACTACNTTTACCAGATACCTATCCGAGTAGTCTATATATCCGTCAGCCATCACCTTGATTGAGATGTAACCTTCTTGTTTCCCAACCGGCAGCGATATGTTGCCAACCTGAATTACAATCTCTCCGCCCGAATCTGTAATACCGCCTGCAGCCGCAGAACGTGACGGTCCCCAGACGATAACGTTCGCACCGCCGATTTGATTGTCATCGTTGTCAAAAACAGTGATCAACAACGGCGGTGTGTCTCCGCTGCCGTTTAGCAGCGCAAATGAACTTATATTCGCCACCGCATACATTGGTCGTGGTGCTACGGGTGCGTTTGATATGCTTCCAACTATCGCGGCAAATCCAATCAGCCCTATGATCGTTAGAACTACCATTCGCATTGGGAGCCCGACCGAAGCTCGCTCATTCCGCAGCAGGCGTTTGAGATACATAATTCTAAAAAAGGAAAAAAAGAAGGTTACTTTGTCTTTACGATCATTACAGCATCTGTCTTATCATAATCATAAAATCCGTTTGCTGTAATTGTAATATCCATTGTGCCTTCATTCTGGTTCGCACCGAGTTTCACCTGGGCGCTGTCTGTAATGAGCACAGCCTTTCCATCTATATCGGTCGTGTTTGTTGCCACACCACCAAGCCCGCGAAGAAAAACGTTCGCATCCCGAACAGGATTTCCGTCAGGGTCGGTCGCAGTGATATTGACCTCAAGAATAAACGAATTCACTGCTGTTGTTGCATCCACAATAATCGTGTTACCCGATTGAAGAGCACTACCTTGTATCCCGGATTCGTCAATGTTCACTGACATATTTTTGGTCGGCGGCGGGATTATTGCAATAAGTGCAGCCAAAGCCACCATTCCCACTACAAGCATTACAACGATGTTGATCGGAAGTTCGATTGCTGAATCGTTTTGGAATATGTTTTTATTATTTTTAATTGATACCACCAAATTATATTTTTAGTTTATATATATCTACTTTATATATAAATGGTACCATTTGAAGAGGCTGTCTATAAGTTTGGTATTATAAAACAATACAACCATATCTGCGTGCGCACATGCATGCAAATATAGCTAGTGTCATGTCAACAACACAATGTCGCGGAACAGAAGGGGTTAAGACAGATGCAAAAAACGACGCGACCGCGCAAAAGCGCGGCACGTTTCTAC
>DQIO01000250.1 GCA_020793555.1 Methanosarcinaceae archaeon
ATCAACTGGATCAACTGCTATTACATCACCAGCCATGTAGATTCCAGAACCATCTGATGGCTCATAGGCGAACATTACTCTCTGCGGTGCAGTGTGAGATTGGTCCGTTGGAACAATGTAGTCCGAGTTTGGCGCGGTCAAAGAACTTGTGACCAGATAGTCACCATATCCGTTTGCAACATTTGGCAAATCAGGATATACAAACTCTTTGTAGACGTCAGGCATGGTGCGAATGTGTAACCATTGCCAGGTTTCATCAATCCTATTTTCGTCTAAGATCTCAAGCAGATTCGTGTGGAACCTTGGTTCGACACCTATTCCGGTGAAGTAGATCTCAAGTGGATCGACATCATCGATTATGCGGTCTGCAACAGGTCTGTAGTCATCCGCATAGTACGTTTCCATGTGGTCGGAATGATCAGATTCTGGTATTCCAATATCATCTACCATCATGTGTACTCTGTTGAATGGTGGAAGCATTGGCATGATCTCATCATCTGCTACGGATTCCTTGATGACTGACAGGTCTTGAAGGTTCACGTCAGAGTTCTCTGGTGTTGGGTTCCTGATAGTAATGTACTTGACACTATTATTCTGGCTACCAAATATCATAGCAATATCGTACTCTGCACCATCTACGAAGAACGTCTCTCCTGTGTGGAGTAAGCGTCCAACACTGATGTAAGCATTGTCCTCACCGGCTGCTACTGCCTGCAGGAACCATGGTTCAGTGAACGTTGGATCACCATTGATTATGGTGTGCCTGCCTGCACTCAGATAGTCACCTGGCAATACTGTTGCCATGTAGTTCTTTTCGATCAGTTCTGGGTTGTCATTACCTGTGTAATACACATCCACAACAAGACTGACTGACACTGGATTACCACTTATCACATGTACATCTTTTACAACGATCATATGATCAAGGAAGGTCAGCTCATCGTTAACCTGAACCTGGAAGTTCTCTGTGGCAATTTCAATATCTTTTCTGCCATCAGCGTTGTAGTCACCAACATCCTTTAACAGTACCAGATCATCCTGATCGTTACCATCCACATCGCATCCGTCAATTCCTATCTGGGAATCGTCATTGTCTGCAATTGGTAACCAGAACTTCGTCCATTCACCGCCAGTTGGGCTTAGTGGAGTACCTTCTGTTGGCATGTAGTCATTGTCCACAAGCATGTATGTGTACTCTGACACAACATCCTCAGAGGTGTAGATGTTTGGATTTTCCAGCCATACGTCACCGGTAGGCTCCTTATATTCAGGAACGAACCACTGTCTCAAGAATATCTTTTCCTTAGAATCGACATTGTCAACAAATATGCCAGCTTTTACTACTGCCGGGTTGAATGTTACAAAGTCTTTCTCAGGTGCTTCAATGTGCAATGGATCAAATGGTGCTTCTGGATCATCATATGGGAAGTTCGCACTTATGTCATCTTCACCATATAACCTGAGTCCATTGTAATCTGTATATTCATTTACATAGATGTCAAGCATACCTTCTGTCTGGTCATAGACCATCATGAATCTCTGGTCACCATCACCGCAGTAGTCTGAGTTTGGTGCAAGCAAAGAGCTTGTCAACAAGAAGTCACCGTATCCACCATCAATGTCTGGAAGTTCCGGATAAACGAATGCTTTGTACTCATCCGGCATGGTACGGATATGTAGCCATTGCCAAGTCTCACTCTCTACGTCCTCTTTCAGAATCTCCAACAAGTTCGTGTGGAACCTTGTTTCAATGTCATGTTCTGTGAAGTAGACTAGAAGTGGATCAACATTACGGATCAGCCTCTCACCAACATCATCATACATCCCATCGATCCCATCGCTATCAGGATAATAGCACGTACTATCATGATCTACACAACTTTCTGGTATATTGATGTCATCTACCATTGTGTGCACCTTGTTAAATGGAGGAAGCATTGGCAGAATTGTATTTGGAAGAACTGATTCTTTGATAACTGAGAGGTCCTGAAGGTTTACATCATCATCCTCTGGAATTGGATTCCTGATACTGATGTATTTTACACTGTCAGGCTGACTACCAAAGATCATAGAAACATCATACTCTGCACCATCCACGAAGAATGTCTCTCCTGTGTGGAGTAAGCGACCTACTCTGACGTAAGCGTTCTCTGTACCTGCTGCTACTGCCTCAAGGAACCATGGTTCTGTGAATGTTGGTTCCGCTGTATTAAGCAAAGTGTGCCTTCCTGCAGTTAAGTACTGGTTAGGTAAGATCGTTGCTACGTAATTTTCTTCCATCATTTCAGGTTCGTCATTACCGGTGTAGTAAACATCAATCATAAGACTGATAGAAGCTGGTGCTCCACTGAGTACATGAACATCTTTAATGACAATCATATGATCAAGGAACTGGAGTTCATCACCTACTTCAAGCTGGAATGTCTTTGAAGCTATTGCGATGTCCTTTCTATCATCATTATCGAAACATCCAACATCAATTAGAGTCACCATGTCGTCAACACCGTCTCCATCAATGTCATAGCCATCCAGTCCTATCTGGTCATCATCGTTGTCTGCAACTGGAAGCCAGAATTTTGTCCAAAAAGCACCTGTTGGGCTTTGTGCCGTGGCTTCAGCTGGTTCATATTGTTTGTCCACAAACATGTATGTGTATTCTGTCACTATGTCGTCTGAAACATATTTGTTTGGATTAGATAACCATACTTTACCAGTAGGTTCTTCATATTCCGGAACAAACCAATGTTTTGCAAATACTTTTTGATTAAAATCAACGCCACTTGCGACTACTCTATATTCCAAGAGAGCGGGATTAAATGTCATGAAGTCCTTTATCGGTGCTTCAGAATTTAATGGGTCAAATGGCGCTTCAGGATCTGTATATGGGAATGCAGCGCTCAAGTCGCCCTCTCCATATAACCTGACGCTATTTACGCCCTCCTCATCAGCAAAAACTGCCGGAATCGCTGCAAACATCGCAATTAACATTATTGCAGATATTGCAAGAGACGACAGCTTTTGTCTCGTCTTTACTTTCATTTGTATTCTCCTCCTACCAATTTAAAATTAACAATTCTATGTTTTGTTAGGTCGCAATATAAGAAAATAATTGCATCTCTGCTATTTTTTCCAAATATCGCAGTTCATAAGTTGCCCCGGAATTTACCCCCCGAGTAACAACCACTAAAAAAGAATATGAATTCAGATATTATATAGGGATAAGAAACCCAAATCTGTAACTAAAATAAGGAACTAAAATTCGATTGCGGGAAGCGTTGATACTTTACTTCCTAATAATTAATACTATCATTCATCCCTAAAAACAAAGATGGTTTCATGAGTAAATGCTACCCAGAGCAAAAATGGAAAAGCAATTCTTCCGATTGCATATAAGTAAAGTAGATCTGTCTGGAAAGTTGAGAAGAGTATTTGTAAAATAACAATTGAAAGATTGAAGCCAATTGTCAACACCAAACCAAAGAAAATAAACTTTATCATCCGTGATTTTTCGATAGGAGTGGCTAGTACAAGAGCCACAAATGGTATCATAGTCAATGGCAGATAAAACAAAAAAAAGTTAGTTGCATCCACTGCAACAACAGAATATGAGAAATATTTTCCAGCTATAGGTATCCACAGTATGTACAGTACAGTCAAATATAAAATGAATTTCTTAAGGAATACTATTATGTCCATTTCTCCCACATCTCCATTCTACATAGAATTTTTTATGTATATAGTATTTCTGATTGGAAGTTACAAAATAAATGTTTCAAAACTATTGTCAGAAAGTTATGGTCTTCTTTAAGGACATGTGTTTCAGAACTATGTTTCCTATTGGCATATAAAGTTATAATTTCGTATCATTAATTCGAATCATTGTTTCGTAATTGTCATTCGATGGTTTATTTACGGTCGAAAATAAGTTATTATTTGTAAATATCATTAATTAATCCGGGGTAAATATATGAACAGAAAAAGAACGATTCCATTATTTTTAGTATTGTTTATTGTATCAGTCCTGATACTGCCAACAGTAGCAGGAGCTCCAACAACGAGCAGAACATTGCCAACATCAGTCAATGTGAATTCAGAGATTATAGTCAGCATTGCAGTTTCTGATTACGGATCAGCCAGTCAGGTTTCTGAAACGATTCCTGACGGCTTTATATATGTAGAGTCATCATTGGGTGTTAAGCAAGCGGAAGATACTGGTAACACAATAAGGTTCGTCCTTATGGGCGAATCTGATTTTAATTACACTTTGATTGCACCAAGTAACGAAGATTCCTATACATTCAGTGGAATTATCAAGGACGACAATAAGAATGAATTTGCCATAGGAGGAGATACTTCAATTTTGGTGGAAAAAACTGCAGAACAGGTAAATGATCCTGAACAAACAAGTACTCCAGAAACACAGGTAGATTCTGATTCTGAAACCATTGGCGAAAATCCAGATGAACCGGATGAAATTGAAACTTCTGTGGATGATNTGANCNATGAATCNTCAAAGAGTGTAAAGACTACTCCATCAACTGACTCAACAGAAGATATTCCGGAATCAGAGACNACACCATTTATNTCAACATTCGGAATGATCGTGATTGGAGTTATTGCAATTTTGGTACANAANNNNAAACATTGATAAATAATTATTATTTTGGTGGCCGGGGGTTGAGAAACAAGNGCTNGAGGATNTNNNNCTNNTTTANNATNTNTTTTTTATTTGTATATCNGTNTTAAAATATTTGCNTAAATGAGACTGTTCTATCTNAAACCTGAACCAATACAATTGCCGCATGCAGCGCATTTTTACACACATGCCACTGTTCTTTGCAAACAGCGTACTCATGTCGCATTATGCCATACCGGACGGACTCAGGTTCGCAGAGCGTTTTTGCATTCCCACCTNCNANTTNATACAAAGAGTGTTATTAATCTCTGTCTTCACATTTTTTGCGATGTTGCATGTCCAACGGACCATTGCAAAAAACGTAAAGTTTTTAGATTTTGGTAGTATTCAATTGATGGTCAGCTTCTAATAATAAGTAAAAGAAGCTATCAACACAGAGAACTCAAAACACATACAAACAGGTGCGATTGAATGAATATACAAAAGATGTTGAGGCAGATGTGCGAAAAGGATCTCAATGATACTGATATAAAGGCAATCTGTAAAAGCCGTGGTTTTCCTGTCAAGGAGGCGACTTCTCGTGATATCTTTGAAAATTTCTTCATTTCTACTATTGGCATAAATGAAGCACTGAAATCATTGACCTATGAGGAAGTTGTATTTCTCCACTTGCTCAATAAGATAAACACAGAGGTTGATATTGAATATTTCGAGAGACTATACGGCAGCGCAAAATCTGATGGTAAATACTATTACGGAACAAGTACCCAACGATATAAAGAAACATTCAAAAAAGTGAAGAATAATCTGGTTCGAAAAGGTGTACTCATTATCAGGGAACAGGAAGCTCGTGCATACCACACCACCACCAAAATGGACCGCTGGGAATTTCGATTTCCTCCGGAATTTGGAGATTTTCTCCCACCTGTTGCCAAGGCTTCGGAATTTGAAAAAGCCGGGAATTTCAAGAAACAGGTACTACGTAATAAACTGCTGGAAATTATCGGGGAGGATCAAAAACCATCCCCCATATCAAACAAAAAACATTTCGCACTCACAATCAAAGATGGCGATTTATATATTGGAGATGAAAAGTTCAAAGCAAGTCGCCTGTTGAAATGGCAACGAGCCTGCTGGCATGCTTCCGTTAAAACCGATGGACTGACGCATAGTGACGATATGGACCCCATTGAAGTTGTAATCTATGCACTCTCACAACTTAAAGAGCATGAATGGTTGCCTGCAGTAAATCTTGCGGTTATGCTTAAGATCTTTACAGGAAAAACGACGGATTATCCATACGAACATATCTGCAAGATGGGCTGGGAATGGGGTTGTCTTATAAAAGTAATGGCAGATAAAAAAACATACTACAGATTACCTAATGATCCTTTGGAAGGCATGACCACATCTTCGCCTGAACAATATCTACAGATCGAGCCTAACGGAACAGTAACTTTGGATCTTATGATTATCCCGTATACCGCACTGGAAGTGTTGACTTCGGTTGCAATTATAGATATTTATAATTTTAATCTGCGAGGGACATCCAGTCTTATAAAGATCGGAAATGCACCCATATCAGTTTTGAATGAAAGTGTTTTTGAATGGCTTAAAAATAATTCATCCGATTTTCGCACTGCAATCGAGGTGGCTGAAAAGAGGTGGGGTAAACAGATAATTCATGAAGGCCTGATGATTGCACAGGTAAAAGATCTGAGCCTTAAGGTGCAGATCGAAAAGAAGTATGCCGGTTCAAAAAGTTTTGTATCGCTTCTAAATGACTATATCGCATTTACCTACGACCTTCTTCCAGAGGTGCAAAAACTTGTAGATGCATCAGGACATGTGATCAAAAAAGCGAGGTATAAATGATGCAAAACCAACCCCACTCAAACTTAACTCCGGTGAACATTAACAAATCTGGCAATGAACCATACAAAGAACTAAGTATCTATTCCAACCACCATGATTTGCGTCATGATCTACATGCTTATGTTGAGTATATGCAAAACCGCGATGTAAAACGATTACACCGAAGTAATGAGTTGAACAAATCTGATTCAAAGCGATTGGCAAAACTTATGAATGATTCTTCTTCAAAAGAATTTGTAAAAGCATATGGATTTTCCAATTGGATAAATTATATTGATGAATTGGCACTTCTATTTGAATTCGTAAACTATGACAATGAAGGCACATATGCAGGATATTCCAGTCGTGAACCATCATTTCCTGATAATTACATTGAAGTCAATACAATAGATTATGAAAAGTTCATTGATTTGCCACTCATTGAGCAGGAGAAGAAGATTTTTAATGTGTTGATAAAAAGTTATGCTTATAATGACAATGAGTTTTTTTATACAAGTGTACTGGGCAGGCTATCCGGATTCTCAACCCGTGGATCAGCAACTGGCGTTATGCCGGGATTGGATTTTGCAGAGGCAAGGCAATTTCTTTTTGATATCTTACAATCCTGTACAGCCGGTGTCTGGTACACTACCTCCTCATTGATCCAGTACCTAAAAGATCATAATCCATATTTTCTTATTCCGAAGAATCCAAAATATGAACCTAAATTTTATGCAAAGAATGGTCGATATGGCAATTTTTATGAGACAAAGGGCAAGTGGAGTATGGAGACACGGATATCAGAGAGTGCTACAGATGCATTTGAACGAGTGGAAGGTCGCTATGTAGAACGATTCCTTGAAGGATTGCCCCTTACTTTAGGATATATCGAGGTTGCCTATTCTAAAACAGAGTATAAGGGATGTTATCCCGAAATGAATCAGCTTCAGGCATTTCGTGTCAATGATAAGTTCCTTCATGTGATGAGCGGTAAGATTATGGAACCAAAAGTCACAGTGCAACCGAATTTCGAGATGCACGTGGAATCGGAAATATATCCTTTTCAGATCCTTTCGCAATTGACAAAACTTGCAGATGTTGTGGCAAAGGATAAAACAAGCATCTTAAAACTTCAAAAAAGGAAGGTACTGACTCAATTGAGTATAAGGGAAGACCTTGATGTAATCAAGTTTTTGGAAGACATAAGTGGTCAGGAACTGCCACAGAATGTTCGAATCGAACTCGAAGAGTGGACCGGGGCTTCAGAAGCGTTTACACTCTATGAGAATGCTGTGCTTCTCGAAGGGAACAAAAATCTACCACAAATCGACCAATTCACAATCGAAAGTATATCACCGACGATAAGAATCGTGCACTCGCCTGAAAGGTTGTTCACACATCTTGAACAGAAGGAGTTGATCCCTTTCCATGTAAAACATCGTCATTCGACTATTACGCTTCTTCCAAGTGGTGCACGTACAGTATTTCCCAAACGAGATCTGAGTGGTTCAAAAGCAAAAGCAACAAAAAAAGCAAAGAAGCCTGTGACAATAAAACGTGAAGTCCAGATCACATTTCACTTTCCGGCAAAAGCATTGATGGAAGAATTTCGTAAAGGACTTATGGCTGCCAGATGCCCTGTCGCGGCAGATTGGGGTAAATTGACACTCTCATTTGCCAGTCAATATGAACCGGAAGTAAAGAAAGTCAGTAAGGCACTGAAACAGGATTATGCCATCAAGATAGAGGATATTGCATGAGTGCAGAAAAGCCGCTTATCATCCAGAGTGATCGCACGTTGATGCTGGAGGTTGGACACTCCGGGTATATAGAATGTCGGGACTTTTTAGCCATTTTTGCAGAGCTGGTAAAATCGCCGGAGTTTATTCATACCTACAGGGTTACACCATTGTCGCTGTGGAATTCAGCAGCATTGGGTGTGCCGTTTGAAGAGATCGTTGAAGGTCTTGAAGACTTCTCGCGTTATGATATTCCGTCAAATGTCATTGTCGATATGAGGGAGTGGCATGAAACCTATGGTAAGCTGGTGTTACACAAAGCCACACAGGATTGTTTAGAGCTTGAAGTGAATGACTCTCGTATTCTGGAACGAATACGTAATATTGAGTCATTGGATGAGTTTTGGATGGATAATGATGGCCGAGCCGGACTTTTCGTACCAAAATCCAAACGCGGCGATCTTAAGCACGCACTGATAAAGGCAGGCTATCCTGTCAAGGATTTGTGCGGATATCTGGATGGAGAACGGTTAGATGTTACTTTGCGCAATGTTGACCTTGACGGGAACTCTTTTGCGATGCGTGATTATCAAAAAGATGCCGTTGATCTGTTTTACTGTGCCGGACAGAAAACAGGAGGCAGCGGAGTGATCGTTCTTCCCTGTGGTTCAGGTAAGACGATTATAGGACTTGGAACTATAGCCCAGATATCAAATCACACTCTGATAATTACTACCAATAATGTCTCGGTCAGGCAATGGCGCGATGAACTTCTCTCAAAGACTCACATAGATGAAACGGACATTGGCGAGTTTACAGGTCGCGTTAAAAAGATTAAGCCAATCACGATTACCACATACCAGATGTTGACTCATCGTCGTTCAAAGGACGAGCCGTTGCACAACCTGAAGATCTTTACAGAGCATAACTGGGGACTCATAATATATGATGAAGTACACATGCTCCCGGCTCCGGTATTTCGTGCAACAACGGAAATTCAAGCCAGGCGGAGACTTGGTTTGACTGCAACACTGGTGCGCGAAGATGGTAAAGAGGATGATGTTTTTGCACTGATCGGTCCTAAACGATATGATGTTCCATGGAAGACGCTTGAGAGTCGCGGCTATATCGCAGAAGCCATCTGTACCGAGTATCGCGTTCCTCTTTCGGCTGAAGATGAGCTTGAGTATGCTCATGCCAATAAACGCGCTAAGTTTCGCATTGCGGCAGAGAACCAGCGTAAAAAAGAGCTTGTGTGTGAACTGATGGAGAAACACGCAGGTGAGAGTATATTGATCATTGGCCAGTACATTTCGCAGTTGGAAAAACTTGCCAGATCATTGGAGCTGCCAATTATTACAGGCAAGACCAAACACGACGAGAGAGAGGTACTTTATGGTGAGTTCAAAAAAGGTAACATCAATGTACTTGTTGTATCCAAGGTTGCAAATTTTGCCGTGGATCTGCCTGATGCCAGTGTCATGATCCAGATATCAGGTACATTTGGTTCGCGCCAGGAGGAGGCACAACGATTGGGGCGCATTCTGAGGCCCAAAAAGCAAGCATCTCATTTTTACACACTGGTGTCTAAGGGTACTACCGAACAAACTTTCGGGACCAATCGCCAGCTCTTTTTGGTAGAGCAGGGGTATAGCTATCAGA